>CAYZVY010000013.1:0-38280 GCA_964481675.1 uncultured Verrucomicrobiota bacterium | reverse complement strand
GAAAGCAACTTGATTTCATGGCAAACGCATCATTTTTATATACCTGAAAAAAGGTATTTATTGAACGGGACGGATCGTTAAAAATAGTCATCAGCGGCCTCTCCGCCTCGCCAAGGCATTTCTCGACGATAAGCGTCGAGAGTTGCTCGACGATAAGCGTCGAGAGTTGCCCTGGGTTCACTGTGAGCCGGCTTTGTGGGCCTGGCGCTACATGAGAATCACAAGGGAGCCCCCGAACTTGCGCATCGGGGCGCCCACGTAGGTGATGCCGCTATCCATGAAGATGCGGACGGGGCCGACGGCCCGGTCGTTCAGGGCGCTGGTCGTCCACATCAGCTTGCCGGCCGCGCGGAGGGCTTCCAGGGTGTTGGTGTGATCGCCCTCCCAGCGCAGGCTCCAGTAAACCGCCGTGTAGTTGGACGGGTTCAGGAAGACGTTGCTGATGATCCCCGAGTGGACGGTGAGGGTGGCGGCCGCAGCCAGGTCGAGCCCTGCCGGGGCGCCGTTGACCGTGGTCAGGATGCGGCCGCGGTTGGCGGCGGTGGGGCCCAGGACGAGGACGCTGTTCGTGACCGTGAAGACCGTGCCGGTCATGAGGAGGGTGCCGCGGGTGGCGGTGACATTCTGGTTGGAGGCGCCCACCTGGAGCTGGCCGGCCGTGGCGGAGAAGGCCGTCAGCCGGACTTCGCCGACGGCATTGCTGCCGATCCCGATGGCGACCGAGCCCGCCGCATCGATCCGCCCGTTGGTGACAGACGACAGATTGAGCAGCCCGTTGACAGCGTATATGGATGAGTCGTTGGTCCCGACGACCAGGTTCGTCAGGTAGGCGTTGAAGGAGCCTCCGGCCGTCAGCGTGCAGGCGCCGGCCGCGTCGCCCCCGACCACCAGCAGGCTGGCCCGGCTGTCGGCGCTGCCGACGCGGGTGACGAAGCTGGAGCCCAGCAGGAGGGTGGAAGAGCCCGCGTTATAGCCCTGGCCGACAATCAGGCTGCCGCAGACGTCCAGGAGCCCGGTCGACACGCTGCCGCAGCTCATGCGTTTGTTGTTCTTGGTATACGCGCTGCTGTAGGTGAAGCCGACCCACAGGTTGGTCAGGTAGGCGGTGAATCGCCCGGACCCGAGGACAAGCTCGGAATCGAGGGTTTGCTGGGTGCGGCCGAGCACGATGTTTCCGCGGGGCCCCTCGGCCTTGCCGACTTTCATCTCCATCCCGTTGCCCAGGATGACCGAGGCTCTCGGATAGGAATTCCCGCTGAAGTCGCCGATGCTCACCAGCCCGGACACATCGAGGATTCCGGCCGCGCAATTGCTGGCGTTCAGCAGGCCGTCGCACAAGGCGGCATTGACCATCGAGAGTTCGGAAAGATACGCGTCGAACCGGCCCGTACCAAGCGTCAGGCGGGATTGCTGGATGCCCGAAATCTTGGATGTGAGCGCGAGTTTCAGCTTGCCGCGCGAGTCGGGAGAGCCGATTTTCAGGTTGAGCGAATCGGGCACCGTGACGACGCCGGCGGCGTTCTCCCCGACGCCGATTTCCACGTCCCCGGCCACATCCAGGCAGCCGGGGGTGGTGACGGGCGACAGGTCGAGCGAGGCATAGGTGAAGCC
Source organism: uncultured Verrucomicrobiota bacterium (assembly GCA_964481675.1). Lineage (GTDB taxonomy): Bacteria > Verrucomicrobiota > Kiritimatiellia > CAIKKV01 > CAIKKV01 > CAIKKV01. The sequence goes on along the minus strand of CAYZVY010000013.1, from coordinate 36,669 downwards.
GGCCGTATAGCCGTTGAGGCGGCGTCCCACATACAGGTTGCTCAGATAGGCGCTGAACGCGCTTCCCGCGGTGAGGGTGGCGGTGTTGGGCGCTGTTCCCCCGTAGGGGGCCAGGTTTTCGCCAATGTCCAGGAAGGCCCGGCTGTTGGTGGCCAGGCCCACTGCCAGGGCGACGTTGGAGGCCAGCGTAAAGCGCGCGCTGGCGAAGAGGCCGGTGGCGACGGCCAGGGTTCCGGTGACGACCAGTCTGCCGCCGTTGGTAATCGTGAGAATCGCGTTGGTGAGGGCGGCGGCGGAGGCGCCGTTTCCCGTGACCGAAAACGTCCGGCACGTCACCGTGTTGCCCGAAAAGTCCATGACGTTGGTGCTTTTGACCAGGGTGACGGAGGTGAGGAGCAGGGCGGGGATGTCGTTGGTGGTGACGGAGCCGGGGTTGACGGCGAGGAAGCGGAGGGTGTCATCCGGGCTGTCGGGCACGTCGGTGGGGGTCCAGTTGGCGGACGCACTCCATGCACCCCCGTCCGGCGCGTTCCAAACCAGGTTGGCGGCCTGATTGCCGTAGGGCAGGGCCGCCCACATGAACAGGATAAAGGCCGCTCCCCATCCGCGCATAAAGCCCCCTCCGTAGCATGGTCTCAGCAGATGGATATAATTTATCATCAGGAATGTTGATTCAAGGAAATACGGTGCAGGGGGATTGAAAAAGTGCATGGCTGCGGCAGGTCCCATGGCTGGACTGTGGTTGGCCTTGCGTTTCTCGACGATAAGCGTCGAGAGTTGCATGCGCAAGCCTGGCATCGCGCTGGCGCCGTGGGGTCCGGGTGGAACCGGACCCTCCACCATATGTGAATCTGTTGGAGGGACGGGTTCCACCCCGTCCGCATGGGCAAGCGTGTCACCCACGTTGGCTTCAGGAAAGAGCTTGCAGGGGCCGGGGGCGGGGAATAGATTTAAACCAAAACAGCCGAACCCGGCGGAGGTCCCGTGAAAGTTGGATGGATGGTTGGCATGCTGGCGGTGGTGATGTCCTCGGCCCAGGCCGCGGACCTGGTGAAGGACGGCAAGGTGCTGGGCGCGGTCTGGCACCGGGGCGACCAGCCCCTGGCGTGCCAGGATCTGGTCAAGTCCCTGGGCCAGATGACCGGCGTGACCAATATCGAGATCAAGGTGGCCGCCGCGGGCGAGAAGCCGGCCGCGGACCAGCCCGCCATCGTGGTGGGCGCGCTGGCGCTGGAAATGGGCCTCCCGAAGCCGCCGCAGACCGTGTCGGCCGACGGCTACTCGCTCCTGAGCAAGGGCGCGCAGCTCCTGATGGCGGGGGAGTCGTCCAACGCCACCCGGTTCGCGGCCACGCATTACCTCGAAACCCTCGGCTGCCGCTGGCTCATGCACACCAAGCCGGGCATCGTGATCCCGGAGGCGAAGACGATCTCGCTGGACGGGCTGGACGTGAAGGAGAAGCCCGACTTCCTCTTCCGCGAAGTGTGGGCCATGCAGCGCCACTGGGCGCGGACAGGCGGCATGGACCTGCCCAACCGGCACGACTGGCAGCACATCCCGGCGGACAAGTATTTCAAGGACCACCCCGAATACTTCGCCATGCAGAACGGCGAGCGCAAGGCGGGCGGCTGGGTGTGCACCAGCAATCCCGACGTGATCCGCCTGTTTGCCGAAGCCTACATCGCCCAGGCCAAAAAGGGCGTCAAGGCCGATACGATTTCGCCGCCCGACGGCCGCGGGTTCTGCCAGTGCGACGCCTGCAAGGCGCTGGACGTGCCGGGCTACATCGAGCCCAGCAATGGCGCGCTGTCCATGTCGGACCGCTATGCCCGGTTTTTCAACGAGGTGGCCAAACAGGTGGCGAAAGAGGCGCCCGATTTCATCCTCAGCTTCTACGCCTACTCCGACTACACCCTGCCGCCGAAGAACCTGAAGGAGTTTTCGCCGAATCTGGTGGCCTGGATCACCACCATCCGCTTCTGCCGCCTGCACGGGGTGGAGAACACCGCGTGTGAATCGCGCCAGCGCTACCGCAACGTGGTGGAGGGCTGGGGCAAGCTGATGAAGACCGCGTCCTACGACTATAACTACAACCTGGCCGAGGTGTGTGTTCCGATTTCGAAGATCACCTACATTAAGCAGAATATCCCGTATCTCAAGAAGACCGGCTGCCTGGGCATCAACATGGAAGCCATGGCCGCCTGGAACCTCTACGGCCCGCACACCTACCTGACCAGCCGCCTGATGTGGCACGCTGACGCCGACCCCGACGCCATCCTGTCCGACTTCTACGAGAAGGCCGTGGGCAAGGCCGCGGCGCCCCACCTGAAGGCGTACTGGGACCGCATCGACGAGGCCTGCGTCAAGTCGCAGACGCATTGCGGCAGCTTCTATGGGATCCACGCCATCTGGACGCCGGAGCTGATCAAGGCCTGCCAGGCGGACCTGGACGCGGCGGCGGCCAAGGCGGGGACGGCGGGCGAGAAGGAGCGGGTGGCGCTGTTCCAGTCGGGCCTCGAGAACGCCAAATACTGGCTCTCGCTGGAGGGCGCCATCAACGCCTGCGACTTTGTGAGCGCGTCGAACGTGCTGGGCCGCTTCATCGCCCACATGGATGATGCGTTTGCCAAGGGCTACAACACCATGGACGGGTACAAGCGCGGCTACGTGGAGCGCATGATCAAGGGGACGATCGAGAGCGGGCTGGCCTGGTCCACGGGCGAGCGGCGCAAGGTGGTGCAACTGCCGGACGCGTGGGCGCTGCGGTTCGACCCGGAGAACGGGGGCGAGGCGGCGGGCTGGTTCAAGCCTGAGGCGCCGGCGGAAGGCTGGCAGACGGTGCGCACGTATAGCGCCACGCTGAACGAGCAGCAGATTCCCGAGCAACTGACCTGGATGTGGTATCGCGTCAAACTGACCGTGCCGGCGCTGCCCGCGGGGCCGGTTCACCTGTGGTTTGGCGAAGTGGACGGCGCGCCGACGACCGTGTGGGTGAATGGCGAGAAGGCGGGCGAGTACACCGGCCGGCGCAGGCCGGCGGCCGTCGAGGTGACGGGCAAGCTGGTCGCGGGGAAGGCGAATGATATTGTCATCCGGACGAACCATGGCGCGATCAGCGAGCTGATGCTGGGCGGCATCCTGCGCCCCGTCATGCTGGTGGCCGGGCCGGCGGTGCCGGCGCCCGAGCCGCCCAAGGGGAAGTGAGGGGCCAGGTCGGGCACATGCGGCTCGGCAGGGACGCCTCGCCCTACCTGCCTTGCGAAAATCGGTACGCCTAGCGGGTAGGGCGAACCGTCCCGGTGAGCCGCCCGCCACGCCGCCGCACTCCAAAACAATGCCATTCCAATGGACGAAAGTCTGGCAGCGCGATATGATGGCCGGAATGTCTGGAGAAGCCATGAGCCAAAAACGAAACGGAAAAGGCCTCGCCTGCGCGGCGGCGGCGTGCCTGGCGGGATCGCTGCATGCGGCGGACGGGACGGCGCCGGCTGCGCCGCCTTCCTCTGTGGTCCAGAACATCGAGGCGCTGGACTTGAACGATCCGGAGCTGAATCCGACCAACTGCCCGGCCTGGGCCAAGGAGGCCAAGCCCGAATGGGTGAAGCCGTTCATGGGCTTCAGCGGCACGCCCGTGTCCTGGCGGCCCGGGAAGAAGATCTTCGGCTCGGCCACGCAGGGCATTGACCGCTACCAGGCGAACCAGTTCGTGTTTTACCGGCCCGAGACGGCCGACTATCTCTACAAGGACTACACGCCGCTCCAGGTGAATTACAAGGCGGGTACGCTGCCGGCGTACGAGAAGGTGGCGGCAGCCTATACGGCCGGCTGCAAGACGGAGACGGAGAAAGCCGTCGCCCTGCTGACGAAGGCCATGCCGGCCGTGTTCCGCCATCCCGGCATGCCGCCGCTGGGGCCGGCGGTGAAGCCGAGCCGCAACCTCGGGGACGAGGCGTTGCTGGTCACGGGCTGCGGCTGGTGCAACGAGCAGGCGCGGGTGTTCATCCGCCTCTGCCAGGTGCTGGGCATCCAGGCGCGCATGATCCACCTGTTCGGGCAGAACCACACGGTGGCCGAGTTTTATGCGGACGGCCGCTGGGCGCTGGCGGACGCGAGCAATTTCTTCGTCTCGCCCGGCCAGGACGGCAAGCTGCTGTCCGCGGCGCAATGCCACGACAGGGGCGACGGCCAGCGGGCCTATGCCGAAGCCAAGCAGAAGCGGATGCGCGAGCTGGCCGCCATGACGGACGAGCAGCTCGGGTTCAAGGATCCGGCGGCCGCCGTCAAGTTCCGCGAACAGGGCAACTCGCCGATGGTCGAGGAACTGGCGGTCCGCACCGTCGGGTTCGGCGTGATGAACTGCCCGATGCCGGGAAGAGTTAGTGATCAGTGACCAGTGATCGGTGACCAGTGGAGATAGGACCTATAGGACTTATAGGACCTATAGTTTGTTTGCAAAATGGAGGCAGTGGCATGAGCAGTTCTTTTGACCTGACCCGGGTGACGAACGGTCGCACGAAACGCATCTCGTCCTGGGATGAAAGCGGGCGGAACGGCGACAGCTGGACACTCGAGCCCGGCGAGACACGGGTGCTGGCCGACATCCGCGGCAAGGGGCGGATCACGCATTTGTGGATGACGCAGGGCAACCACTACCGTGAATGCCTGATCAAGATCACGTGGGACAACGCCAGGAAGCCGAGCGTGCTCTGTCCGCTGGGCGACTTCTTCTGCCTGGGCCACGGCATGGTGAATTCCTTCCAGAACGCCCTGTTCACGGCCTCGACCGGCAATCCCTACAACTTCAACACGGGCTGTGCCCTGAATGCCTATGCGCCCATGCCTTTCCGGGAGCGGGCGCTGGTGGAGCTGGTCAACGAGAGCAAAGACAGGCACCGCCAGTATTTCTATGTGGACTACGAGCTGGACGAAAACGTGCCCGACGATGCGGGCTATTTCCACGCCGAGTTCCGCCGGACCAACCCGTTCGGCGGGTGGGGCCACGAGATCACGGTCAACAGCGCCTTCTCGAATGCGGTCAACGTGAAGAAGCAGGCGTGGGATGGCAACTACGTGATTCTCGAGACGAAGGGGCGCGGCCACTACATCGGCTGCAACCTGAGCGTGACGAATTTCAAGGGCAACTGGTGGGGCGAGGGGGACGACATGATCTGGGTGGACGGCTACAAGTGGCCGCCGGATCTGCACGGGACGGGCAGCGAGGATTACCTGAACCAGGCCTGGGGCATGCAGGAGACGGCGTTCCAGCGGAACGGGTCGTCCCTTTATGAGGGCTACGCCATCCCGCACAAGCCGGCGGATCTGAATCCCGAGGTGAAGCGGGCGCCGTGGGGCGTGGGCGGCTACCAGACCAGCTATGTGCTGCATCTCGAGAATCCGGTGCGGTTCCAAAAGGAGATCAAGGTCACCATCGAGCATGGCCACGCCAACCACCTGGCCAACGAGATGAGCAGCGTGGCGTACTGGTATGCCGACCAGCCGGCGCCTGCCGTGACGCCTCCGCCGATGAAGCAGCGCCTGCCCGTGCTGCGCAACAATTTCGGCGAGTGGTTGTATGATCCGGCCCGGGAGGTCCCCGGCAAGCCGGTCCGGCTGACCCCCGAGATGCGCAAGCTGAAGGCCGGCTTCAAGAAGGCGATGAAACCGAAGAAGTAGACTTCTAAAATGGGTACGCGAAGCGGGTAGGGCGAACCGTCCCGGTGAGCCGCCCGCCGCGTTATCTCTGTCACGAGTTGGCGGATATCTCAAAGGCAGGCACAGATGGAAATCAGCGAGATTCTGAGCGAACTGGAGCGCAACCGCGGGCATTTCCCGGGCAAGGCGGTTGAAGAGGCGGTCCGGCGGAAAGACGAGATCGCGCCGTTCCTGCTGGAGGCCGTCGAGAAGGCCATTGCCCGGGCGCGGGCGGAGGATATCGACCACGCGGTCCTGCTGCATGTGTATGCGCTTTACCTGCTGGCCCAGTTCCGTGACACGCGCGCCTATCCGCTGGCGGTGGAGCTATGCCGCCTGCCCGGGGAGAAGGCGGACATGCTGCTGGGCGAGACGATCGCGGACGGGATCGACCGGATCCTGGCGTCGGTTTGCGGCGGCGACATTGCGCCCATCCAGTCGATCGTGGAGGATCCCTCCGCCGATGAGTATGCCCGCGGCTCGGCGCTGCATGCGCTTTGCATTCTGGTTCATGAAGGCGTTCTGCCCCGGGCGGAGCTCATTTCCTATTTCGGCGACTTGTTCCATGGGAAACTCGAACGGACTCCGTCGCATGTCTGGGATGAATTGGTCGATGAAGCGATCGAGCTTCATGCAAAATCGTTGGAGCCTGAAATCCAGGCCGCTTTTGACGAGGAATTGGGGGAGGAAGGATTCTCGAGTCCGTCCGATATGCGCAAGACGTTTGCGACGCAGGAGGAGACTGTCCTGGCACAGTCGAAGAAAGAATGCCAGGGCCTGATCGACGACGCAGTCGAGGAGATGGCGTGGTGGCACTGCTTCGGCGGGGAAGAGGAGGACGAGGGCGAGGAGGACGGCGACCTGGACGAGTCGGATATGACCGTCGAAGAAGATAAACCCGGGTTTCCCCTGTTTACGGAGAAGGCCATCGGTCCTGCCGTGAAGCCGGGCCCTTCGATCGGGCGGAATTCGCCCTGTCCCTGCGGCAGCGGGAAGAAATACAAGAAGTGCTGCGGGGCGGGTGATGCGGGAGGCTGGGTCAGCGAGTAAGGCCGCGAGTAAGGACACAATATTCATTGCAATAAATATACAATAATGTATATTAACGGTAATGAATATTGCCCGCTTAAGCGAGCTGGTTGGAAAGTTGGCATATTTCGATTTGCCCACGCTTGCACAATTGGCGGGGGAGCCGCGGCATACCCTGGGCATGCAGTTATACCGCTGGACGAAGCGGGGGGTGATCGTCCCGCTGCGGCGGGGCATGTATGTGCTGGGGAAATCGTACCGGCATGCCGAGCCCAGCCCCGCCGTTCTGGCGAACGCCCTGTATCAGCCCTCTTACCTGAGCCTCCACTGGGCAATGGGCTATTACGGATTGATTCCGGAATATGTCGTGAGATATACCAGCATCACGGCCCGGAAGCCGTATGTGTTCGATAACGAGTTCGGCTCGTTCAGCTACGTGCACATCAAACAGGAATGCTTTTCGGGTTACCACAAAGTGGAGATAGACGGGAAAAAAGTGCTACTGGCCACGCCCGAAAAAGCACTTCTGGATTTCTGGTATAGCGAAGCGGGAGAATGGACCCTCGACCGGATGGCGGGCATGCGGTTCCAGAACTTCGACATGATTTCGGCGGAAAAACTGGACATGGCGGCCAGGGCCTTTCGCTCGCCGAGAGTCGCGCGCGCCTGCTGCAACTGGCGCTTGATTGTCGAGGAGGAAGCGAAAGGGGAGAAAACGCTGTGAAAGACGAAGCCCTCGACCTGGTCAAGACCGTCCGTGACCCCGCCCAGCGCCTGAATGTGCTCCGGGAGTTCCTGCAGGCGCTCGTCCTGCGATCCCTCCACGAAAGCGAAGCCTTTAACTGTCTGGCCTTTGTCGGGGGGACCGCCCTGCGGTTTGTCCACGGCTTGCCCCGCTTTTCCGAGGACCTGGATTTTTCGCTGGATGCGAGCGCCGGATACGATGGCGAAAAATGGCTGCTCAAGGTCAAGCGCGACCTGACGCTGGCCGGCTGGGAGGCTTCCGTCACGTGGAACGGCCGCAAAACGGACAACACCTCCTGGATCAAGATTGGCGGCATTCTGAAGGACGCGGGGTTGTCGGGAATGGCGGACCAGAAGTTGTCCATCAAGCTCGAGATCGACACCCGCCCTCCGGTGGGCGCCTTGACGGAAAACCGGATTGTCGAGCGCCATCGCCTGGTCGCCATTCGCTGTTATGACATCGGGTCGCTCATGGCAGGCAAGGTGCATGCCTTGGTGACGCGCGCCTATCCCAAGGGACGGGATTGGTACGACTTCATCTGGTACACCGCCGTGCGTCCCCCGATCGAGCCGAATCTGGTGCTGCTGCAGCACGCGTTCGACCAGACCCAGGGCCCGGGCGTGATGACCAGCGGAAAGTGGCGGGACTATGTGGCGGAGCGGATCAAGGTTCTCGACCTGCAAGCCATCCGCGCCGACGTTCTGCCCTTCCTCGAACGGCCGCGGGAGGCCGACCTCATCACGCGGGACAATCTCATGTCGCTGCTGGAAAACCGTTAACAGGGGGCGGCCATGGACATGCGGCACATTTCAACCGGCATGGAGATTCCCACCGAATCCTACAGCGACCAGCCTTACCTGGTGAAAACGGACGACGGCGCCTGGCTCTGCACCGTGACCACGGGGAAGGGCCACGAGGGGGTATCCGGCCAGCACGTCATTTCCATGCGCAGCGAGGACCGCGGCCAAACCTGGTCGCCGCCGGTCGACCTGGAGCCGGCCGACGGCCCGGAAGCCTCGTATGCCGTCTTGTTGAAGGCCTCGACCGGCCGCATCTACTGCTTCTACAACCACAATACCGACAACCTGCGCGCGGTCAGGGCCGACAACCCGCCCTACAAGGACGGCCTGTGCACGCGGGTGGACTCGCTCGGCTACTTCGTGTTCAAGTATAGCGACGATCATGGGCGGACCTGGTCGGCCCGCCGGTATACGATTCCCGTCCGCGAGACCGCGATCGACCGGGAAAACGCCTACGGCGGGACGGTCCGGTTCTTCTGGAACGTCGGCAAGCCCTTCCTGTTCAAAAACGCGGCTTATGTGCCGCTCATTAAGGTGGGCGGGTTCGGCCGCAATTTCTTCACTCGCACGGAAGGGGTGCTGCTGCGGAGCCTCGACCTGCTCACCGTGCCCGAGCCCGACCGGGCAACCTGGGAAACGCTGCCCGACGGCGATATCGGACTGCGGACGCCGCCGGGCGGCGGCGCGATCGCCGAGGAGCAGAGCTACAGCGTGCTGAGCGACGGCTCCTTTTACTGCGTCTACCGCACGGTGGACGGGCATCCGGCGGAAGCCTACAGCCGCGATGGCGGGCGGACCTGGTCGGCTCCCCGCTTCAAAGCCTATGCCGACGGCCGCCTTATGAAACATCCCCGGGCGGCCAACTTCGCCTGGCGCTGCGCGAACGGCCGCTATCTCTACTGGTTCCATAATAATGGCGGGCGGAGTTACGAAGACCGCAACCCCGCATGGCTGTGTGGCGGGGTCGAGGCGGATTCGCCCGAGGGAAAAATCATCCACTGGTCGCAGCCCGAGATCCTGCTTTACGATGACGATCCCTTCATCCGCATGAGTTATCCCGACCTGCTGGAGGACGGGGGCGACTACTTTATCACCGAGACGCAGAAGGACATCGCGCGGGTGCACCGGATCGATCCGGCCCTGCTGGACGGGTTGTGGTCGCAGGGGGAGCGGAAGGCGGTTTCGACGGAAGGCCTTCTGCTGGAGTGGAAAGCGGGGGATCCGGCCGCGGTGCCCCTGCCGCGCCTGCCGGCCTTCTGCGAGCGGGATTACGGGCGCCTGGATTTCGGGAAGAAGGATACCCGGGGCGGTTTCACAGCGGAGCTCCGGCTGAACAGCGTGGCGGCGGAGCCCGGCCGGCTGCTGCTGGACAACAGGACGCCGGAGGGGATCGGGTTCTGCCTGGCGACCGCGCCGGGGCGGACGCTGGAATGGAGCATGAGCGACGGGCAGACCGAGAACCGGTGGCGGTCGGATCCCGGCGCCCTGCCGTCCGGCGAACCCGCGCATGTGGTGGTGATCGTGGACGGGGGCCCCCGGCTGATCCTGTTCGTGGTCAACGGCCGCCTGTGCGAGGGGGGGGAGGCCCGCCCGTTCGGGTGGGGGCGGTTCAGCCCGAACCTGCAGGGCCTGTCGGGGGCGCCCGAGCTGAGGGTGGATGCCGGCTGCGTGGCCCGGGCGCGGCTTTACGGCCGGGCCTGGCGCGTATCCGAGGCGGTGGCCTCTTTTTGATCGGTTTCATACGTTTTTCCTTGCATCTTTCCCTCCCGTGAATAATGTACTTTAAGCGGGTTTGGATTATGTATTTACAAGGGGGTTCCCATGAAAAAAACGATAGGGATTTATGCCGGTTTTTGTCTGGCTCTTATTGCCGCGGCCTCGTCGCCGGGCGAGAGTCTCTTCAAGGACGGGTTCGAATCCGGCTTCTCCTCGTGGCAGGCGGAGGGGGCGTGGAACCGGTCCGCCCAATCCGCCTCCGACGGGAGCTGGGCGGCCAACGACAGCCCGAACGCCTACTACGAGAACAACACGGACGCCTCGATGAACCTGGCCGGACCGGCCGTGCCCCTGGATTTCTCGGCCTCGGTCCATCCCGCCATTTCGTTCATGCACCGCTATGCGCTGGAGGACGGCTATGATTTCGGCCGGGTGGAAGCGTCCTCGAACGGCACGTCCTGGACGGTCGTCGGAACCTATTCGGGGAACAAAAGCGGCTGGACCTACGAGCAGCTGGACCTGGAGGACTTCGCGGGCCGGTCCGCGGTGCGGATCCGCTTCCGGCTGCTGACCGACGATTCGATCGTGAAAGACGGCTGGTATGTCGACTCCGTCTGCGTGGGCGAAAAGCCGGCGGCCCCGGCGCTGGCGGTCCAGGCGCAGACGAATCCGCCGGGGGTGGCCCTGTCGTGGACCCTGTCGCCCGGGGCCGTTCAATACGTGGTCCTGCGTGCCATGGTATCGAACGCCAATTGGCGTACCGCGACGGTGCTGGGGACGCTGGGGGCGGCGGCTACCAACTTTCTTGACGTCACCGCGAGCCCCAAGACGACCTATTACTACCAATTGTTCGCGGTGACGGTCGACGGCCTGCATGCGCTCAGCGTGGAGCGGGGGGTGACCACCCCGGTGACGATGGATTATCCGTTCCTGGATGCGGGAGAGGGCGGCACGGGGCGGTGGAATGCCGATCCGCCCTGGACGCTCAGCACGGAGGCGGCGGCATCGCCCTCCCATGCGTGGACCGAATCCGAGGGGGGGGCCTACGGCAATAACCTGAACAGCTCGCTGACGCTGGCGCACCGCGTGGATCTGACGGGAACGCGGGCTCCCGGCCTGGCGTTCCGGCACCAGTATGCGTTCCTGAGCGGGGACCTGGGCCTTGTGGAAGCGTCGGCGAACAACGGGACCGACTGGACGGAGCTTGGCCGGTATACGGACGGCGCGCAGACCGGCCGGTGGATCTGGCAGCGGTATAGCCTGGCCGCCTTCACCAACTCAAGCCAGGTGCTGGTCCGGTTCCGGGTGACGAGCAATTCGTCGGGCGGGGACGACGGCTGGCGGGTGGATGACATCGGCCTGGGCGAGATGCCGGACGCCGTCGCCTCGCCGGTGATCGACGAGGTGCGGGCCTATTCCGCGCGCATGAGCTGGCCGGCTTCCACGAACGAGCAGTTTTCGCATTATCTGGTTTACCGGTCCGCGACTCCCGGCGTCAGCCTGACCTCCATTCCGGTTGCGGTGGTGACGAACCAGGGCGCTCCCCGGGCGACCGCGGATGGGCTGGCCATGGACACCACGTATTATTTTCGCGTCTATCAGGTCAGCCGGTACGGAGTCATTTCGCCCGAGGGAGGCGAAATCCTGGCGCGCACATTGAACAATCCGATCCCCTTTTCGGATGACTTCGAGGGCGGGCTGACCAACTGGCTGCTGACGGGCAACTGGGGGCTCGGGACCAACGGGATTGCATCGGGCCATTTCCTGGGAGACTCGCCCGACACGAGCTATGCCGCGAGCCGCGACACCTATGCCGACCTGTCCGTGGATTTGCGCGGCACGCAGTGGCCGATTCTCAAGTTCAAGGACCGGTTTGACATTGGCAACGGCGACTGGATGCGGCTTGATGTCTATGCACCCGAGGTGGGGTGGGCCTATCCCTACGGCGCCGGGATGGGGAACCGGACCAACTGGGCTGAGCAGGTGATCGACCTTTCCCCCTTCAAAGGGCTCGCCAAGGTGACGCTCCGGTTCCATGTGGCCACGGACGGCGATCCCGGCACGGTGGGGGATGGGTGGAATGTGGACGAGATCCGGGTGGAAGAGCTGCAAAAAACGGTCTTACCGTATCCTTTTTATGAGTATTTCGAAGAGGGTTTCGGGACCAATTGGCTGAACGGCGGCTGGACGATCGGGACGAATGAGTCCTTTGAGGGCCGGCAGGCGGCGTGGGACACGCCCGTCAACCATGCGGGGCCAAGTGTATCCTATCATTTGATGCCGGCCGGAACGCTGAATCTCAGCAATGCGGTCAATCCGCAACTGACGTTCCGGGTCAAAGGCCGGTCGGATAATTACAGCTTTGTGAATGTGTATGTGTCCGAGGACGGGATCAGTTGGCCGGGTTTTGGATTGGCGCTGGATTACAATTACAACACGGCAGGATGGGTGCGCCGGCAACTGGATCTGACCCCCTGGGCCGGCAAGTCGATCCGCCTTCAGTTTGTCCTGGGGACCTGGAACGTCGTAAACGAGGATGTGGGCCTTGACCGGATCGTGGTGAGCGACCGGCCGGCCGGCGTGTCCATGCTGGATCCGGTTCCCTACCTGAAGTCGGGCGACCTGTCGTGGACCGCGGTGTCCAACGGCGTCAGCTTTCTCCGGTATGAGCTGTATCGCTCGCCCGATCCGACGGTGACCATCGAGGACACGCTGCTGGCCACGCGGACGGCGACGAACCAGACCACGTTCACCGACTCGGGGCTGAATATCGGGCAGACCTACTACTACGGCGTCTTTGTGGTGGATACGAACGAGCTGTATTCCCTGGTCAGCATGCGGGCGATGACGACGGTGCCGCAGAATCTGCCGCTGGTGGACCCCATGACCACGCTGGCCAATTGGGATGCGACGGGGAACTGGGGGCCGGACAGCCTGATCACCCGCGAGGGGGGCGTCACCATCGGCGATTCTCCGGGCGGTGCGTATGCGCACAACCGGGACACCTACATTCAGGGGGCCGTGAATCTGCTCGACGCGCGGTGGCCCGTGCTGCGCTTCAAGGACCGGTTCGCCCTGGGCTATGGCGACTGGCTGCGGGTGGACATCTCCTCCGACGGCGGCGGATGGACCCCGGTTTACGGGTATTGCGAAGGAAGCCGGACGAACTGGGTCGACCAGGCGATCGATCTCTCGCCCTGGAAGGGCTGCGCCAACGTGCGCATCCGGTTCCGGATCGCGACGGACAACAATCCCGCCACGGTGGCGGAAGGCTGGAACCTGAGCGACTTGACCGTGGCGGAACTGCAACAGGCGCCCATCGCCTATCCGTTCTTCGAGTATTTCGAAAACGGGTTTGACACCAACTGGCTGAACGGCGGCTGGACGGTCCGGACGAACGAGGCGTTCGAGGGGCAGGGGGCGGCCTGGGACACGCCCGACAGCCGGGCCGCGCCGGATGTGAATTACTGGCTGACCCTGGCCGGCGTGATCAACCTGAGCAACGCGGTCAACCCGCAGTTGACCTTCCGGGTCAAGGGTGTTTCGGATAATTACAGCTTCTTCAATGTGCACATCTCCGAAAACGGGGTGAATTGGTCGGGATATGGCATGGCCCTCGATTACAACTACAATACCGCAGGCTGGGTGCGCCGGCAGCTGGATCTGACGCCGTGGATCGGTAAGGCGATCCGGCTCCGCTTCAACGTGAACACCTGGGGCCCCCCGACCGAGGATGTGCGGGTTGACAGGGTCGTCGTCCGCGAGCGGCCGGTCGGGGTGGCAATGCTGGCGCCCGCGGCCTACCTGAAGTCGGCCGACCTGGCCTGGACGGCCGCGTCGAACGGAGTCGATTTCCTCCGGTACGAGCTGTACCGGTCCCCGGATGCCAACGTGACGATCGAGGATACGCTGCTGGCGACCCGGTTCGAGACGAACCAGACCGCGTTCACGGACACGGGGTTGAACATCGGCCAGACCTATTACTACGGGGTGTTCGTGGTGGACACCAACGAGATGTATTCCACGGTCAGCATGCGGGCGGTCACCACGATACCGAAGCTGCTGCCGGTCGTTGACCCGATGGACAACCTGTCGGCCTGGGACGTCACCGGCGACTGGGGGCCGGATGCGGTGATCACCCGCGACGGCGCCGTCACGATCGGCGATTCGCCGGGCGGGGCGTATATCCATAATCGGGACAGCGCCATCCAGACGTCGGTGGATCTGCGGAATGTCACGTGGCCGGTGCTCCGGTTCAAGGACCGCTATTCCCTGGGCGCGGGCGACTGGTTCCGGCTCGAAATCTCGTCCGACGGCGGGGGCTGGTCCCAGGTTTACGGGTATTGCGAGGGCAGCCGGACGAACTGGGAGGAGCAGGCGGTGGACCTGTCGCCCTGGAAGGGGAACGCCAATGTCCGCATCAAGTTCCGCATCTGGACGGACAACAACGCCGGGACGGTCGATGAGGGGTGGAACCTGGACGACCTGAAGGTGGAGGAGTTGCAGCAGGTCGCGCAGCCGTATCCGTTTGCCGAGTATTTCGAGAGCGGGTTCGCGTCGAACTGGCTGCACGCCGGATGGACCTTGCGGTCCAATGACGTCTTCGAGGGGCAGTGGGCGGCCTGGGATTCACCGGAAAGCCGCGCCGCCCCGGATGTGACCTATTACATGATGCCCGCCGGCCTGTTGAACTTGAGCAATGCGGTCAATCCGCAGTTGGTCTTCCGGGTCAAGGCCAACTCGGATAATTACAGCTTCCTTAACATCTATGTGTCGGAAGATGGCGTCAATTGGGCCGGGTACGGCCTGGGCCTGGATTATTCCTTCAACACGGCGGGCTGGGTGCGCCGTCAGGTCGACCTTTCGTCCTGGGCCGGCAAGGCCATCCGGCTCCGGTTCAATGTCGGCACCTGGGGCCCTCCGAACGAGGATATCCGGGTCGACTCGGTGGTGGTGCTGGACCGGCCCTCCGGGGTGGTGCTGGCCGATCCGGTTGCCCATCTGAAAACGGTTGACCTCTCCTGGTCCGCGGCCTCGAACGGCGCGGCGTTCGCCCGGTACGAGCTGTACCGGTCCCCGGATGCCACCGTGGCGATCGACGACACGCTAATCGCCACCAAAGCGCTGACCAACGACACCGCGTTCACCGATACGGGGCTTCCCATCGGCTCGACTTGGTATTACGGCATTTTCGTGGTGGACACGAACGGCTGTTATTCCGCGGTTCATTCCAAGGTGGCGGTCATGGTTCCCCACACACTGCCGACGGCCGGCGGCCTGGCTTCGATGGAGGCCTGGGACGCCACGGGCGCCTGGGGTGTGGATCCGCTTGTGACGTTCGAGGGCGAGCCGACGATCGGGGATTCCCCCGGCGGCGCCTACAATGCGTCCCGCGACACGTCCATCCAGACCTATGTGGACCTGCGCGGCACCGCGTGGCCGGTGCTTCGGTTCAAGGACCGGTATGCGCTGACGAACGGTGACTGGCTGCGCCTGGAGGTGTATTCGCCCCAGGTGGGCTGGGGCTATATGTACAGCTATTATGAAGGGGCCCGCACGAATTGGGAGGAGCAGATCGTGGACCTGTCGCCCTGGCGTGGCAATCCCAACGTGCTGATCCGCTTCCGCGTCGCGACGGACGGCGATCCGGCCACCGTGGCGGACGGCTGGAATATCGCCTCCGTGCGTGTGGAAGAGCATCAGCCGGCCAGCATCCCGTATCCGCTTTATGAAGACTTCGAAACGGGCTTCGGGTCGAACTGGCTCCACGCCGGCTGGACGCTGCGGTCGAATGATGTATTCGAAGGACGCTGGGCGGCCTGGGATTCTCCGGAAAGCCATAGCGGGCCGAGTGTGCAATACTGGCTGGAAACAGCCGGCTGGATCAACCTGACGAATGCCACGGATTCGCAGCTGGTCTTCTGGCTCAAGGCCCAGACGGACAGCTACGGGTTCTTCCGCGTCCACGTCACCGAAGACGGCGTCAACTGGCCGGAATTGGGCACCCTGAACCTGGATTACAACTTCAACATCGATTGGACCCGGAGGACCGCCTCCCTTGCCGCGTATGCCGGCAAATCGATCCGGCTCAGATTCCACTATAGCAATTGGGGCATCACGGCTGAAAACATCAAGCTCGACCGGATCGGGATCGGGGGGACGACGCCGGGCACGCCGGTGCCGCGCTCGCCGGCAAACGGGGAGTCGACGCCGATGTCGCTGCCGGTGCTGACGGTGCGCAACGCGATCGACTTCCAGGGCGATCCGCTGACCTATCGCTTCGAGGTGTTCGCGGATTCGAACCTGACGGCGAAAGTGGCCGAGGTGCCGGCGGTGGCGGAGAACTCCGACGGGACGGCCTGGCGTGTGGACACGGAGCTGGCGAACAACCGGCAGTACTGGTGGCGGTGCCGGGTGAGCGACGGGGGGACCACGGGCGCCTGGTCGCGGGCGGCCACGTTCTTCGTCAACCGCGGCAACACGCCGCCGACGCGGTCGCTGCTCCTGGCGCCGAGTGACCGGGCGCAGGAATACCGCGCGGCCGGCACGCCGTTCATCTGGACGGCCTCGGTCGAGACGCAGGCGGAGGATGCCGTGATCGCCTACCAGGTTCAGCTGGCGACCGACCCGGCCTTCATCGACGGGGTGATCGCGACGCAGCTTCCGGCCCGTGCGGGCGGCGTCGAGGCGCGCACGCTGGGGGAGATCACGCCCACCAACGCGCTGGCGCTGACGCAATGGTACCACTGGCGCGTACGCGCGCTCGATGCCTGGGGCGGCTGGTCGGACTGGTCGCAGACGAACGCGTTCATCCTGGCCGAGCCGCCGGAGGGGGGCGCGCCGCCGCCGGCGTATCCGCTGATCCGGTTGTCCGTGAGCCGCCTGGAGGTGGCGTGCCTGGAGGGCGAAAACCCCGACGACCGGGCCTTCTCGCTGCAGAACAGCGGGGGCGGGACGCTGGAGTATACGGTGGAGGATGACGCCGGGTGGCTGTCGGCCGTCGCGGAGTCGGATGCGAGCATCGGGGAGTGGGACCCGGTGGTGCTGCATGTCGATACCGCCGGCCTGGCGGGCGGCGTCTATACGGGAACCGTGTCCATCCTGTCGGGAACCGCCTCGAACGCCCCGCAGGCGATGCAACTCGTGCTGAGCGTGACGCCGCTGTCGGTGAGCGACGCCCCGCAGCCTCTGGCCCCGGCGGCCGGGGCGAGCCTCGATCCCGTGGGGGCGCTGGACTTTGCCTGGACGCCGGTGGCGCGCGCGTCCAACTACTGGCTGAGCGTGAGCCGCGAGGGCTGGTCCACGAACCTGACGCTCGAAGGCGGGTCGTCCACGAACGTGAGCGTGGTGGCGGACTTTGCCTCCGGGGTCTATGCCTGGCAGGTGCGGGGCGCCAACGAGCGCGGGAACGGCCCGCTCTGCGCGCCGCAGGCGCTCTACATCGGCATCACCAACACGGTGACGGTCGGCAGCCCGTGGGGCCAGCCCGTTCCCGCGGCCGGGGCGCACCGCTACCGGCGCGGCACGGTGGTGACGGCCTCCGTCGACGCGGCGCAGGTGGCGGGCTTCACCACGTATACCTGCCTGGGCTGGACGGGGACGGGCGGCATTCCTGAAACAGGGACATCGAACCGGCTGGCGTTCGCGGTGACGCAGGACGTGACGATCGCCTGGCGGTGGAGCACCAACACCGTGGTGCCGTCGGCGGTGGAGCTGTCGGCCGGCGCCCTGGCCGCCCAGTCCGACGAGGGTGACAACGCGCCCAACGGCGCCTTCCAGGTGCGCAACGGCGGCTGGGGGGCTCTCAACTGGCAGGCGCAGGCCGACGCCTGGTGGCTCACGCCGGTGCCGGGGGCCGGCTCCAGCACGGGCGAGTGGGACGCGGTCAGCCTGGTCTACCGGGCCGACTTCCTGCTGAACGGGGTTTACACGGGCCGCGTGGTGGTGTCCGATCCGGCGGTGCCGATTCCGGCGAAGACCTGCACGGTGACGCTGGTCGTGCGGCCCAACCAGCTGCCGGCCCAGCCGGCGCCGCTGAGCCCCGCGGCGGGCGAGTGGCTGCCGATCACGGGCGCGGTCCGCTTTGTCTGGGCGGCGGTTCCCCGCGCCGCGCAGTACCGCGTGTGGATCGGCAAGGATGGCGCCGCCTTCACCAATGAGGTGACGGCGGGAGCCGCCACCAACCTCACGGTGGAGACGCTCTTCCACCGCGGGCTCTACACCTGGTTCGTGCACGGGGTGAACCACCTGGGCATGGGGCCGTGGTCCACCACGGTGACCTTCCGCGTCGAGCGGGTGATGAGCCCCGAGGGCGGGCTGCCCGCGGGCAGCGGCGCGCCGGTGTTCCGCTGGACGCCCACGCCGGGGGCGACGGCCTACCGGCTGGCCGTGGAGCAGTACCAGCTGGGCTCGGCGGCGTGGGCGGTGCTGCGCACCCAGTCGGTGACCCAGGCGGAATGGACGCCGGCGGGCGTGGCGTTCACGAACGGGTCGTACCGCTGGAGCCTCCAGGAGGAGCGCGAGGCGGTGTGGCAGGCCACGGAGCCGGCGCGGTACTTCCAGCTGGGGGTGCCGGCCCAGCCGGCGCCGCTCGCGCCGGCCGGGACGATCTATAAATACAAGGCCGTGCCGTTCTCCTGGACAACGGCGTCCAACGCCGTCTCGTACCAGGTGCAGGTGATGAAGGGGACGGCGGTCTATTCGAACTCCGTGTGGCTGGCGAACACGCAGCTGACGGTCAAGCTGGCCACGACCGCGGCCGCCTACACCTGGCGGGTGCGCGCGATGAACCCCTCCGGCACGGGGGCGTGGTCGCCCGTCGCGGCGCTGGCGTTCAAGACCCTGGCCGCGCCCAAGCCGGTGGCGCCGGTCAAGGGCGCCGCCGTCAGCACGAAGCCGCTCTTCCAGTGGAAGGCGTCGCCCGGAGCCGAGGGCTACGCGATCACGGCGGTCAACACCGTCACCAAGGTTGCGAAGACGTGGAAGGCGGGGGCCGTGACCCAGTTCCAGCCGCCCACCGCGCTGGCCAAGGGCTCCTACACCTGGACGATCAAGGCGACCAATTCCGACCAGTCCAGCCCCGCCAGCGCCGCGGCCGCCTTCACCGTCCGGTAGTCTTTTTCCGTTCGGGGATGGACATCCGGCCTTGCGGGGGTTAGCCTGCTGTGAGGAGGATAGACGATGACCCCACGCTCATGGATCGCCGCCGCCGGCCTGGCCCTGCTGCTGTCGCCCACGGCCCAGGCCCGGGATTTTGCCGATCTTCCCCGCGGAGGGACCCCGTTCCGGTCGTTCTACGTCACCTGGGGTGGCACAACCAACGCCGTTTTCGGGAAGTTCCTGAAAGAGGTACGGCCGGAGGTCGTCCAGTGCGGCTTCTACGGCCCGATGTTCCACGGGTACGCTGACGACCCGAAGTCCACGGGCTATCCGATGCAGCTGCCCGTGGCGGGGCAGCGTGAGGCGCTGGCCGTGCAGCGCGCGGTGAACCGGACGATCCGCGGCCTGGGCCTCAAGGTCGTGGGCCACTTCCAGATGGTCAACGTCATCGCCGACCCCGCGAAGACCAACGGCTTCCTGGCGTTTTACGACCATGGCTGGCCGACCAACGATCTGGGCCCCCGTCCGCATCCCGACGTGCGCGAGCTTCTGATGCGCGACGGTTCGGGGAACGTGCTGTCCAATGTGCATTACGTGACGTATGTCGGCCTCTGCTGGAACAGCCCGTACGCGACGGACATGCTCAAGCGCATGCTTAAGCTGGCCGTGGTGGAGGGCGGCCTGGACGGCGTGGTCGTGAACTACAACTACCGCTGGGCCTGCGCCTGCCCGTATTGCCAGGCCGGCTTCCGGAACTGGCTGGGCGACCACTACAGCTCCGACCAACTGAGAGCCCTCTTCGGCATCACGAACCTGGCCGCCCATGTGTTCCCGGCGATCGCGGGGTCCATTCCCGGCTATGCCGAAAGCAACGCCCCCCCGCTGGAGCGGGAGGCCCAGTTCTGGGCCGCCGCCGCGTACAAGAAGGCGTTTGACGGGATTTTCATCGACTACGGCCGGTCGCTGAAGAAAGACCTGATCGTGGCGACGTGGAATCACCTGGGCGACATCTCCGTCTCGGAGGAGCGCGCCTATCTGCCCCTGGGTCAGTGGGGGAAGGGGGAGAATTATTTCTGGTACAGCGGGGGATACGGTCCGACGAAAATGGCGGACCGCAAGCTGGGAGACGGCTGGATGGACTGCCTCTACCTGCGCGAGCTCGGACGGGGCAAGCCCTTCATGCTGGGCAAATACGAGCCCGTCCGCATGCGCAACAGCGTGGCCGAGGGGCTGGCCATGGGCGGCAGCGGCATGGGCCTCTATATGGATATCGCGGATCCGGATGGCTACACGGCGCTGGCGCAGTATCTGGCGTTTTCCCGCCGCTTTCCCTTCCTGTTTGATAACCTGGAGTCCGCCGCGGAGGTGGCGTTCCTGTGGCCGCGGGCGGACGTCCAGGCCGGCAACAAGGCGGCGGCCGCCGCGTTCCGAGACGCCGGCCGGCTGCTGAGCGAACGTCAGGTCGTGATGGACGCGCTGGCCGACGGGTTTGCCGACTCGAACCGGCTGGCCCGCTACAAGGCGGTGCTGGTGCCCGGGCCCGCGGTCCTGCCGGACGGCGTGCAGGAGGAGCTGAACGCCTATGCCCGGCGGGGCGGCGCGGTGCTGCGCATGGACACGAATGCCGCCGCCGAAGTGGCCGGCAGCCTGAAGACGCTTTCCGGCTGTGCAGTCGAGGCCCCCTGGACCGTGAAGGCCATGCTATGGAAGGGGAAGGGCCGCCGCGTGCTGCACCTGGTGAATTACGACCGGGATGAAGACAAGGCGAAGACGCGGCCGAACAAACCGCAGGCCGAGTGCCCGGTCCCGGCGAGCAACATCGTGTGCCGCCTGGCGCTGCCCGCGGGGGCGACCGTCACCGATGTGCGGCTGTATCGGCCGGAGTCGGAGAAGCCCGAGCCCCTGGAGTTCACGCTGCAGGAAAACGGATCGGTCGGGTTTGTTGTTTCCCAATTCGCTGTTTATGGGGTGGTTGACGTGCGGGGACGGAATTTATAGGCTATGCGTTCACATGAACCTGCCACGCCCCCTCATCCTGGCCTCCGCCTCCCGCGGCCGTGCGGAGCTCCTGCGCGCCGCGGGCTATGATTTCATCCAGGCTCCCACCGGCGTGGCCGAGCCGCCGCCCGAGCCCGGGGAGGAGCCCTCCGCCCACGCCCTCCGCCTGGCGGCGCTCAAGGCCCGGGCCGCCGTGGAGAGCCATCCCGGGAGCCTGATCCTGGCCGCCGACAGCATCGCCTTCTGCGGCGACCGCATTCTGGGAAAGCCGGCCGACGAGCAGGACGCCGTGGAGATGCTGGCCTTCCTGGGCGGCCGCACCCATGTCCTGGTGACGGCCCTCTGCCTCGGCTACAAGCCGCCCCTGGGCCGCCCGCATTTCGTGGCCGGCGAGGACCGCGCCGAGGTCCTCCTCCGGGCCTGGCCGGTCGACCGTCTCCGCCGCCACGTGGAGCGGGTCCGCCCGCTGTTCTGCGCCGGCGCCTATGCGCTGCAGGAGGGCGGGCTGTCGCTCGTCGAGCGGATCGACGGGGATCCCTCCACCGTGGTCGGCCTGCCGCTGGGCCTGCTGGAGCGCCTGATCGAGCGGATAAAGGAGCACCTATGACGCCCCGCGAACTCGGCAGCCCCGTCCAGGGCGTGGTGGCCACGCCGCTGTTTTCCGGCGAAGACGGGGCCGGGCGCCCGTGCCTGTATACCGTCATGGGACAGGAATCGGGAACGGGGCTGTTCCTGCTCCAGATCGATCCGCGGACAGGCGCCTGCCTCCAGTTCCACGCGCCCGAGGGCTTTAGCGGCGCCCGGCCGTCGTACTGGAGCCGCCGGTGGAAGAAGGTGTTCATGGCCGCCTCAGTCCCGCACCACGCCCGGGCCAGCGGCCACCTGCTGGCCTTTGACCCGGCGGCGGGGCGGGTGGACGACCTGGGCGCACTTCATCCGGAGGAGCCTGTCTTCCCCTGCGGCCTGGCGGAGGCGCCGAACGGCTCCCTCTATATCGGACATTATGGCGGGTGCCAGCTGGTGCGCTACCGGCCGGACGCGGGCGCGTTCGAGCAGCTCGGGCGGATGGATGACACGGACCAGTACCTGTATCCCCACTGCGGGGACGACGGCACCGTGGCCTGCCTTGTCAAGATGGCTCGCCCGCACGTCGTGGTGGTGGATCCGGCGACGGGGGCGCACCGGACCGCGGGGCCCGTGGCCGACACCCAGTCGGGCGCCGGCCACGTGAACCTGTTCAAGGGCGGGGATGGGTTCCTGTATGTCGACAGCCACGAGGGATTGCTGAAACTGGCCGGGGGCACGGCCGGACCCGCCGGCGGCCGTCCGCCGGACGCGCCACCCGACTGCCTGCCCGACGGAACATCCTTCCGGTGGATCGACGACCACCGCCATTTCCTCAACCGGTACCGGACGATTGAGGTGATCCCGCCGGGCGGGGAGCGACGCGTCTTCACCCTGGCGTTCAAGGCCGGTGGCAGCGGGATTTACCTGGTGCGGCCCGGCGGGGACGGGCGGCTTTACGGCTCCAGCTGCCTGCCGCTCCATTTTTTCAGCGCCGACGTCCCGGACGGCCCGCTCACGGACCACGGCAGCAACTCCACGGCCTCGGGTCAGACGTACAGCATGGAATGGCTGGACGGGAAGCTTTATTCCTGCGCCTACACCCACGGCATCCTGACCGTCTACGATCCCGCCCGGCCCTACACCTTCGGCCGCGTCGAGGAGGCGCCCGCAGCGCTCGAGCCGCTGCCCCGCCAGCGCGACCGCGTCCGGTGGCTGGGCTGGCCCCTGGCGATGGGGCGGCCCCTGTTGTCCAATCCTTGCGTGCTGGGGCGGATGGACGGCGTGGCGTACCGGCCGCGCGACATGTGCGCGGGGCCCGGCGGCAAGGTGTGGGTGGCGGCTGTTCCCGATTACGGCATGTGGGGCGGCACGCTGTCGTGGTACGACCCGAAGGCCGACGCCTTCGGCGGCGCGCACCGCGACCTGTACGCGGATTGCAGCGCCTATGCCCTGACGTATGTGCCCGAGACGGACACGCTCGTGGCCGGCTTCTGCATCCACGGCGGGAGCGGCACCGTGCCGAAGGCGGAGCGGGCGGGTCTGGTGTTCTGGGATCCGGTGCGGGATTGCGAGAAGGGGCGGGGCGACCTGGGGCTGCCCGTGATCGGCGTGATGGACCTGGAATACGCGGGGCAGGGGCTGGCGTATGCGATCATCCACGTGGCGCCCGAGAGCGCGCTCGACGCCCGGCTGGTGCTCTTCGATCCCGCGACCGGCCGCCTCGTGAAGCAGGCGGCCCTTTCCGCGGCGGCGGGCTGGCCGCTGGAGGTCAGCTTCCAGCGCGACGGCCGCTATCTGTACGGCGCCACCCGGGCGTCCGTCTATCGCGTGGCACTGGGAACCGTGGACATCGAGGTGCTGTGGCGGGATGAGAAAGACGGTCCCGAGGCCGGCGGCGCCCTGCTGAAGGGGGTGTATTATTTCGGCACCGGCCCCCGGCTTCGGGCCCTGGCTGTTCCCTGGCGCCCGAACCCTGACTGAGAACGTCAAACATCGAACGCTTAACTTCGAACGTCCAACACAAGAAACTCTTACTTCGGCGTTGGACGTTCAATGTTGGATGTTCGACGTTCGTTTCTCTTCACCCATTCCATCTGTCGCCCTGCGCCAGCGGCAGGACTGAACCCTGACCCCTGAACCCCGACCCCTATCTTCCTCTCCTTTTTTCCGCCTCCGCTTGACACCTGCCGGTGGCTAGTGTAAGGTCCGGCTTTTTTATAAGGAAAGCCGTTATGATCCGGGTCGAGGCACGTGCCAAGATCAATTTTTTTCTGGAGGTCCTGGACAAGCGCCCGGACGGGTATCACGATTTGCGCAGCCTGCTGGCCCCGATTTCGCTGGCCGACGAGATGGACTTCGAGGTTCTTCCGACGGACGCCGTGGAGACGGAGATGGACATCCGGGAGCTGCCGGAGATCGTGGGCGTCAGCGTGGCGGAGTCACGGGACAACCTGACCACCCGGGCGGCGCGCCTGCTGCAGCAGGAAACGGGCTGCCGGCAGGGGGTCCGGATCCGGATCCTCAAGCGGATCCCCATCGGGGGTGGGCTGGGGGGCGGCAGTTCGGATGCGGCCGCCACGCTGAGGACCCTGAACGTCCTCTGGGGCCTTAATCTGCCCCTGCTCCGGTTGAGGGAGCTGGCCGCGCGGCTGGGGAGCGACATTCCCGCCCTGGTGGAGGGGGGGGTGGTGTCGATTGAGGGGGTGGGAGACCGGGTGACCCGCCTGACCCCCCCGGGAAAGGCGCCTGACCCCTGGTGGCTGGTGGTGGTGAACCCCGGGTTCAGCACCTCCACCCGCGATATTTACGAAAGATACACGACCCGCTTGACTTCCGCCCCGGAATCCTATAACAATATGCGTTCTGCTTTGTTGGCGGGAAACGTGCGGTTGGCCGCTCAGAACCTGTTCAACAGCCTGGAAGCGACGGTGTTCGGCAAGTATCCGCTTGAGCGGATGCTGGTGGTTCGCCTTCGCGAAGCGGGTGCTTTGGGCGCGATGGTATCGGGCAGCGGCTCATCCCTTTTCGCCCTGGCCGGCGATGAGGGGCATGCGCGGGAGATCGAGCGGGTCCTGCGAAGCCGGTCGGATGGAGCGGTGTGGAGCAGGGTAGCCAAAACAATGCCCGATAGTGTAATGGCAGCACACGACCCTTTGGAGGTTAGAGTCTAGGTTCGAATCCTAGTCGGGCAACCAAGCGGGTTCTGACAGAGGCGGTTTGTGAAGATTTTCAGCGGCAGTGCAAATCCGGCGTTGGCCCAGAAGATAGCCGAATATCTCGGCGTCACGCTGGGTTCCGTCAAGATTTCCCGCTTTCCCGATGGCGAAGTCTGGGTCAAGATCCAGGAGCATGTGCGGGGCGACGACGTCTTTGTCGTCCAGCCCACCTCCCCGCCGCCCAACGAGAACCTGATGGAGCTGCTGATCATGATCGACGCGCTCCGGCGGGCGTCGGCCGCCCGGATCACGGCGGTGATGCCCTTTTACGGCTATGCGCGCCAGGACCGGAAGGACCAGCCGCGGGTGCCGATCACGGCCAAGCTGGTGGCCAACCTGCTGGTCGCGTCCGGGGTGAACCGGGTGCTGACGCTGGACCTGCACGCCCAGCAGATCCAGGGCTTTTTCGACATTCCGCTCGACCACCTGTATGCGTCGCCGGTTTTCGTCAAGTACCTGAAAGAGAAGAATTTAAAGAATCCGGTTGTGGTCTCGCCCGACACAGGCGGCTTGAAGATGGCGCATGCGTATGCCCAGATGCTCAACGCGGGTCTGGCCATCGTGGCGAAGCAGCGCAAGGGCCCCCTGGAGGTGGAAGCCTTCAGCCTGGTGGGGGACGTGGAGGGGAAGACGGCGATCCTGGTGGACGATCTGACCACCACGGCGGGCACCCTGTGCGCCGCGGCCAGTTTCGTCAGGAAGAACGGGGCCACGGCGGTGTATGCGGCGGTGACGCATGCCGTGCTGGCTCCGATCGGGATCGAGCGGCTGAAGCAGTCGGAGATCACGGAAATCGTGGTCACCGACAGCGTGCCCATCCCGGAAGGAAGCGGGCTGCCTCTGACGGTGTTGTCGGTGGCGGAACTGTTCGGCGAGGCGATCCGCCGGATCAACGAGGACAAGTCGATCTCGGATCTATTTCATATCTAGCGAGAGCAGGAGAGAGTCAGTTATGGCTAAGGAAATCAAAGTGGTGGCGAACAAGCGCGCGAAGGCGGGGTCCTCCGAATCCCGCCGCCTGCGCGTCCAGGGCATCGTGCCGGCCGTGATTTACAACGACAAGGCCGAGTCGAGCCCCATCCAGTTGAACGGGCATGATTTCAATATGCTGATGCGCGGGCACGCGAACACCAGCCTGCTGATGACCATGGACCTGGACGGCGCCGAGAAGAAGGTGCTCGTCCGCGAAGTGCAGCGCCATCCCGTGAGCGGGAACCTGGTGCATGTGGACTTCTTTGAAGTGTCGATGACCAAGAAGATGCGCGTGGAACTGCCCCTGCGGCTGGTGGGCGAGCCCCTGGGCGTCAGCCTCGGCGGCGGCGTGCTTCAGCACCTGCTGCGCATGGTCACCGTGGAATGTCTGCCGGCGGACCTGGTCGAGGAGATCACCATCGACGTGACGGCCCTGCAGATCGGCCAGAGCCTGAGCGTGGGCGACATCGTGGTGGACCCGAAGGTGGCGCTGATCACGGCCAAGGACGTGGCGGTGGCGACCGTGACCGAGCAGAAGGTCGAGGAAGAGGTCAAGCCGGCCGAAGGCGAAGTGGTGGAAGGCGCCGAACCCGAAGTCATCGTCAAGAAGAAGGAAGGCGAAGAGGGCGACGCGGCGGCCGAGGCGAAGCCGGGCGAGAAGAAGGCGGCTCCGGCGGCCGACGAGAAGAAGTCGGGCGGCAAGGAGAAGAAGTAACCGGCGCTGTGTTCCCGGCCCTGGCCGCCCTCCGGGCGGCCTGACGGGGGTTGCGCCGCGGGAAGGATGCCGCCGTGAACCTGGTCGTGGGGCTTGGTAATCCGGGTCGCCAATACGTGCGAACGCCGCACAACGCGGGGTTCCGCGTGGTGGACGAGCTGGCGCGCCGGCTCGGCGGGACGCTCCGGGAGAGCGGGCGGTTCGAGGCGGCCGTGCTGAAGACGGACCTCGAGGGGAAGCGGGTGGTGCTGGCGCAGCCGCTGACCTTCATGAACAACAGCGGGGCGGCCGTGGGCGCGATTTTGCGTTGCAACGGCATAGCCCCTTCCGATATGATAGTTGTTTTGGATGACGCGGATCTGGAGGCAGGCGTGCTCCGGCTCCGGCCGAAAGGCGGCAGCGGGGGGCACCGGGGGCTGCAGTCGATCCTGGAGACGGTGGGAACCGATGCGTTTGTCCGGGTGCGCGTCGGGATCGGTCGGGACCCCGGGCGGGAGAACCTGGTGTCGCATGTCCTGCGGCCGCTTTCGGGCGAGGCGAAGGACGTGTTCGACCAGGCGGTGGCGAAGGCCGCCGATGCCGTGGCCTGCATCCTGCGCGAGGGTGCCGACGCGGCGATGAACCGGTTTAATGCACGATGACGAAGTGGTGGCGCGGGAAGCCGCGCCGAGATGTGATGAGGAGGACGAATTGAAGCCCTACGAAGCCCTGTTTATCCTGGCGGAAACCGTTCGGGACGAGAACGTTGAAGAATTCGCGGCCAAGGCCCGCGCCGAAATCGAACGCCTGGGCGGCGTCATCGAGCAGTCCCTGAACATGGGACGGCGCCCGTTCGCCAACCCGCTGCGCAAGCGCGAAGGCGGCGTCTACCTCCGCCTCGATTTCCAGATGGATCCCGCCAAGTTCCCGGCCCTCCAGCCCCGCTTCCGGCTGAATGAAAACATTTTCCGGATGCAGTTCGTGAACGTGGAGAAGGAGCGCAAGCTGGCGGCGCAGGCCAAGGCCGCCGCGCCCGTGGCCGCCGAAGCCGCTCCCAAGGAGTCCTGAGCCCAGATGGCGTCCCTCAACAAGGTTATGCTGATCGGCAACCTCACGCGCGACCCCGAGGTGCGTTTCACGCCCGGGGGCCGTCCGGTCTGCGACCTGCGGCTGGCGGTGAGCCGCCGCTTCAAGCGGGCCAACGGCGAGGACGGCGAGGAGACCTGCTACGTCAGCGTCGTGGTGTGGGACAAGCAGGGCGAGAACTGCGGCAAGTATCTGACGAAGGGCTCTCCCGCGTTCGTGGAGGGCCGGTTGCAGCTGGACGAGTGGGAGAAGGACGGGAAGAAGTCCAGCATCCTGCGCGTGCTGGCGGAGCGGGTCCAGTTCCTGGGCGCCCCGCGGCCCCGCAGCGAAGGCGACGAGGCGGGCGACAACGCGCCGCCCCGGGCCCAGGCGCCCTACCGGAAGCCGGCGCCGCCGGCCCCGGGCAAGGCCCCTGAGGGGGACGAGCCGCCCCCGGCCGGCGAGGCGCCTTCGGACGATGAGAACCTGCCGTTTTAAAGAGTAAGCGAAGCGAGAAGAGGAGACCGAGAGTCATGTTTGCACGAGGACGAACCAACAGCCGCAGCAGCACCAATGCCGATTGGAACGCCACCGGACGGCGGCGCTCCCGCTATCCCGAGGGCGTGAAAGCCATCGATTTTCACGATTACGAAACATTGAAGAAATTCATGACCGAGCAGGGCAAGATCATGCCGAGCCGCATTACGGGAGCCACTCCCGGCATGCAGCGCCGCCTCGCCCGCGCCATCCGGCGCGCCCGTGTCATGGGTCTCGTGCGCTAACCCCCCGGAGCCTGTGTCATGCCTGTGGAAGTCATTCTGATGTCCGATGTGAAAGACCTGGGCGCCGAAGGCGCCGTGGTCCGCGTGGCCGATGGTTTCGCCCGCAATTACCTGATCCCCCGCAAGCTGGCCGCCCCGGTGACGGAAGCGACCCGCCGCCGCCTGGTCAAGATCCGGCGCGACCGCGAGGAGGAAAACCGCAAGGCCCTGGACCGCGCCCGCACCCAGTCCGGTCTGCTCGGCAAGGCCGCCCGCGAAGGGCTGTTCACGATCCGCGCCAAGGCGGGCGCCGGCGAAGCCGACGTCCTGTACGGGTCGGTGACGGTGGCCGATATCGCCGCGATCCTGGCCGAGAACAAGTTCGACGTGGACAAGAAGCACATCGGACTCGCGGAACCCATCAAGACGCTTGGCTCGTACGACATTCCCATCACATTGCATCCGGAAGTCGAGTGCACGATCAAGGTCTGGGTCGTCGAAGACAAGTAAACGTGAAGAGGCGGTATGCCCGGCGAGCCTTCCCCAGCGGGGCGGATTCCGCGTCTGGACCGGTCCCCCCCGCATAGCGAAGAAGCGGAGCGGGGCGTGCTGGGATCGGTCCTGCTCGATTCCGCCCGCGTGCTCGATCTCTGCATCGAGGCGCAGCTCGGCCCCGACTCGTTCTACATTCCCGCCCACCGCCTCGTCATGGAGGCGATGCTCGACATGTCCCGCGACGGCCGCCCCGTCGACTCGCTGACCATCACCGAGCGGATGCGGGCCGCCGGCACCCTTGATAAATCGGGCGGCCCCCTCTTCCTCGACGGGCTCATCGAAGCCACCCCCACCTCGGCCCACGCCGAGTACTACATCGATATCGTCCGGCAGAAGCACCTGCTCCGGGCCATCATCGACAAGGCCCGCCGCGCCGAGTCCGCCTGCTATGGCGACACCCTGGAAGCCTCCGCCGTGCTGAGCGCGGTGGAGCAGAGCTTTTTCGACATCGGGGCCGACCTCCAGCGCGGCACCGTCACCCGCTGGGGCGACGCCGTCGTCGCCGTCATGCAGCAGGTCGAGCATTTCCTCACCGCCAAGGACGGCGTGAACGGCATCGCCACCGGCTTCCGCAACCTCGACAAGGTGCTGGGCGGCATGCGCAACTCGAACATGATCATCCTGGCCGCCCGCCCCTCCATGGGAAAGACGTCGCTGGCCATGAACATCGCCCAGAACGTGGCGCTCGGCCGCGGCATGGGCGACCGGCGCCCCCGCGCCGTCGCCGTCTTCAGCCTTGAAATGTCCAAGGAGGAGCTCGTCCTCCGCATGCTGTGCACGGAGGCCCAGGTCTCCATGTCCCAGGTCACCTCCGGCATGATTGCCCGCAACGGCGAGGAGCACACCCGCCTTGACGAGGCGTCCAAGCGCCTCTTCAAGGCGCCCATCTACATCGACGACTCCGCCGGCCTCGACATCAACGAGATCCGCGCCCGCGCGCGCCGCCTGAAGAAGAAATTCGGGGTCGACCTGGTCGTGATCGACTACCTCCAGCTGCTCCACTCCCAGGAATACGCCAA
This sequence comes from uncultured Verrucomicrobiota bacterium, assembly GCA_964481675.1. Classification (GTDB taxonomy): domain Bacteria; phylum Verrucomicrobiota; class Kiritimatiellia; order CAIKKV01; family CAIKKV01; genus CAIKKV01. The sequence continues at coordinate 6,743 of CAYZVY010000013.1, read as the reverse complement.
GCAGGGGCGGCAGGTGGAAATCTCCACCGTCTCCGGCGGGATCAAGAGCATGGCGAAGGAATTGAAGGTTCCGGTCCTGTGCCTCAGCCAGCTCAGCCGCGCCACCGAAACCCGCGACAAGCTGGGCAAGCCCAAGCTCTCCGACCTGCGGGATTCGGGTTCGATCGAGCAGGACGCGGACGTGGTGCTGCTGCTGCGCCGGCCGTGCAAGTACCCGGACGACGACGAGTCCGGCGATCCCCTGCTGGCCATTGTGGACGTGGCCAAGAGCCGCAACGGGCCCACCCACGACGACGTGCGGTTCAATTTCATCGACCGGTTCACCCTGTTCCAGGATCGCGACGACATGCATCGGCCCGAGCCCCCGGGCGGGCGCGCCGATGCGGGAGGAGAGGAATGACGCGGTTGCCCCTCTTGTTAGCCTTGCTGCCGGCCCTGCTTTTCCCGGCCGCCCCGGCCGCCCGGGCCCAGGAGGCGGCGGTGCCGCCGATCGTCGCGCTCCGGATCGAGCCGGACTCCGGGCTGGCCCTGGACAGGAGCTACGCGCTGGCGCACGTGGCCGTGAAGGTGGGCGACCGCTATGACCGCGTGGCAACGGGCCGCGATGTGGCGACCCTGCTCAAAACCGGCCGTTTTTCCGATGTGCGCGCCGTGGTGGAGCAGGCCGCCGACGGCGTGATCCTGACCTACCGGATCCGGCCCAAGCCCAAGCTCGGAACGGCGATATCGGTGACAAACGCCAGCGCCATCAAGGTCTCCAAGATCATCTCGGAGATGGATCTGCAGCCGGGCGACTGGGTGGACGAGAACTCGCTCGGCCCCAAGGCCCGGGCCGTTGAGGAGCTGTACCGGAAGGAAGGCTATGCCCAGGCGAGGGTGAACGCGTCCCTGCGGACCGACACCAACACCGGCTACTGCGCCGTGGCGCTCGATGTGTCGGAAGGCGAGCTGATGCGGCTCAAAAAGGTGACCGTCGAGGGCAACGAGCACGTGGGCGGCAACACCGTGCGCACCCTCGTCAACCTGCCCAAATCCTGGAATCCCTGGTACTGGTTCCGCAAGCCCAACTACGACCCGGTCGAGATGAGGCGCCGCGTCGAGGATCTGCGCAACTACTACCGCGACCTCGGCTACCTGCACGCGGAGGTTTCTCCGCCCGAGACGAACCGGGTTTCCGGCCGGCTGCGGCTGACGCTGAAAATCGACGAAGGCCCCCTGTTCAAGGTGGGCCAGGTGAGCGTGCGGGGCGCCCGGCTCCTGCCGCTGAAGGATGTGGAGAAGCAGGTGGGCCTGCGGACGGGCGATGTGGCCGCCATGACGGCCATCCGCAACACGTCCAAGGCCATCCGCGACTTCTACGGCTCGAAGGGCCATATCCGCACCTCCGTCGACTGGGTGCTGACGGAGACCGCCGCGCCCGGGGTGATGGATGTCCGGTTCGAGATCCGCGAGGGGCTGCTGACGATGGTGGGGGACGTGGTGATCCGCGGCAACGCGGTGACGCGCGAGAAGGTCATCCGCCGCGAGATCAACGTCTATCCCGGCGAGGTGTTCAACGAGGTGAAGGTGAAGCAGACCGAGCGCCGCCTGATGAACCTGAATTATTTCGAGAATGTCACCGGGTACCCCTCGCCGACCGGGAGGCCGGGCACCAACGACCTGATCGTGGACGTGCTCGAAAAGCCGACCGGCCTGTTCACCGTGGGCGCCGGGTTCTCGAGCGTGGATTCCCTGATGGGGTACACGGAGATCACCCAGGGTAATTTCGACCTGCTGGGCTGGCCCTCGTTCACAGGCGGCGGCCAGCGCCTGAAGCTCAGCCTGCGGGCGGGGACGACGATGAACGAATACAGCCTGTCCCTGGAGGAGCCGTGGTTCCTGGACCGGCCGCTGTCCCTGAGCGGCGAGATCTACACGATGAGCCGCAGCTACTCGGAGTATGACATCACCCGCACCGGCGGCAGTCCGGCGCTGAAGTTCCCGGTCCCGCTGGGCGCGCGCCTCGAGCTCCGCTATCGGCTGGAGCATATTTCGATTTCCGACGTCGAGAACACCGAGGAATACACCGACGTGGACGGCTCGACCTTCTTATACACGCAAAACGACGCCCACACCGACAGCTCCTTCAGCATGCTGCTGTCCAAGGACCGCCGGGACAACCCCATGCTGCCGACCCGCGGCTACCGGGTCTCGCTGGGCGGCGTCCTGACCGGCGGGCCGATGGGCTTCGACACCGACATGTACAGCCTGGCCCTGAAGGCCGAGCAGCATGTCCCGCTCTGGTTCCGCCACGTGCTGAGCCTGCGCGCCAGCGCCGAGGTTGAGGACGCCTACGGGCGGGAAGTCGAAGGCACCTCCATCCAGCAGGTGCCCCTCTCGGAGCGGTATTACATGGGCGGCCCCCGCACGGTCCGCGGCATCAAATACCGGGACGCGGGGCCCAAGGCCACCCGCACGGTCCCCAATCTGGACGGCACCGGCACCCCCTATACCGATTTCGAGCCCCGCGGCGGCCAGACCCTGCTGATGGCCGGTGCCGAATACACGATCCCCCTGGGCGTGCCGCATATCCGCCTGGCCGCGTTTTTTGACGTTGGCAGCCTGGCCGTGGATCCGTATGATTTCAGCTGTGAGGAATACGCCTGGGGAACGGGGCTCGGCATTCGGCTCGATATCCCCGGCTTCCCCATCCGGCTGGATTACGCGTTCGACACCGGCGTGGGCACGGGCCGCGACCTGGACGAGACGCGCACGGACCGGTGGAGCTTCTGGATCGGGTACGGATTCTGAAAATCGGGGAGAAGATCATGAGCAAGGGATGGATGAGGATGTCGGTCGGCATGCTGCTGGCGGGCGCGATGGCGGTCTCGGTGTCGGCCGAGGAGAAAATCGGCGTGGTGGACGCGCAGGACGCGGTCAAGTCGTTTTACAAGACTCAGGCGGCCACGGATTCCCTGCGCAAGCTCGACGATGAATTGCGCGACGCGCAGCGCCGCATGGTGGCCCGGCTCACGGACATGGACGAGGCCTGCAAGAAGGCCATCGGCGAATCCAACGACAAGGCGCTGAGCGATGAGGCCCGGGGCAAGAAGCGCGAGCTCGCCGAGGACAAGCTGGCCGAGCTCAAGGAATACGAAATCCAGGTCCGCAAGTCCGACCTCGACAACCGGCGGAAGATGGAAGAGCAGAACAACCTCATGCTCAAGCCGATCATCCAGGAGGTGCGCCAGGCCGTGGCCGACACCGCCAAGGAGCTGGGGCTGACCCTCGTGCTCGACGGCTCCGAGACGGGGCTGGGCGCCGTGATTTATTCGGAAAGCCGCCTCGACATCACCGGCACGGTGATCAAGCGGCTCAACAAGAACGCCCCGCCCGCCACGGCCAAACCTGCCCTGGACGCCGCCCCTGCGGCCGCCAAGCCGGCGGCCAGGTAACGCCATGGACATGACCGTCGCAGAGCTCGCGGCGAAGCTCGGCGCGCCGTGCGAGGGCGACATCTACGCCACGCTGCGGCGCGCCGCCTCCCTCCGCGATGCGGGCGAGGGCGATGTCACCTTTCTCACAGGCACCCGCTACACGGCACAGGCCGCCGCCAGCAAGGCCACCGCCATCGTCGTGAAGACCGACTGGTCGGGCGCGTGCGGTGCCGGCGCCCGTATCCGCGTTCCCAATCCCGACGGCGCCTTCATCCGCGTCGCCGCCCTGTTCGCCCCCCCGGCCCCGCCTCCGCCTCCGCCGGGCGTGCATCCCAGCGCCGTGGTGGCGCCCGATGCCGTGCTGGGCGAGGGGGTCTCCATCGGCCCCTGCGCCGTGATCGAATCCGGCGTGCGGATCGGCGCCGGCACGGTCATCGGCGCCCATGTGGTCGTGGCGTTCGGCGCCTCGATCGGCGCCGGCTGCCGCCTCTATCCGCTGGTCAGCATCCGCGAATACTGCCGCCTGGGCGACCGGGTGATCATCCACAACGGGACCGTGGTCGGCAGCGACGGCTTCGGCTATTACCCCGACAAGGAGCGCCGCTGGCAGAAGATTCCCCAGGTCGGCGTCGTCGTGATCGGCAACGACGTCGAAATCGGGGCCAATGTCGCGATCGACCGTGCCCGGTTCGGGGAGACCCGCATCGGGGACGGGGTTAAGCTCGACAACCTGGTCCAGGTGGGCCATAACGTCATCATTGGCGCCCACACCGCCGTGGCGGGAAACGCCGCCTTCGCCGGGACGTCGATCATCGGCCGCCATGTCATGATTGGCGGGCAGGCCGGAATCGGCGGCCATCTGGAAGTGGGTGACGGCGCCGTTGTCGGCGCGCAGTCGGGGGTGCTCAAGGATGTCGCGCCCGGCCAGTTCGTGTCGGGCATGCCGGCCCAGCCCCACGGCAAGGCGATGCGGCAGCTGGCCCTGGTGGCGCGCCTGCCGGAGATGCGGGAACAGCTGGCGGCCCTTGAAGCCCGCCTGAAAGCGTTGGAGGAGCGGACATGAAGATCCTGGTCACCGGCGGCGCCGGTTATATCGGCAGCGTCACCGTGGAGCAGCTGCTGGAGCGCGGGCACGCGGTGACGGTGTTCGACAACCTGGAGCGCGGCCACCGCGAGGCGGTGGATCCGCGGGCCCGGCTCGTCGTGGGCGACCTGCGCAACCGCGACGCCATCGTGGCCGCCGTGCGCGAGGCGAAACCCGATGCCGTCGTCCATTTCGCCGCCTATGCGCTGGTGGGCGAGTCGATGACCGACCCCGACCTTTACTTCTCGAACAACGTGGGCGGGGGCATGAACCTGGCTGCGGCCATGCGGCAGGCCGGCGTCCGCCGCCTCGTCTTCTCCTCCACCTGCGCGGTCTACGGCGTGCCCGAGCGCGTGCCGATCACGGAAGATCTTCCGAAGAACCCCGCCAACCCCTACGGCGAATCGAAGCTCCAGTTCGAGAAAATCCTCCGCTGGTACGAGGCCTGCCACGGCTTCGAAACCGTGCGCCTGCGCTACTTCAACGCCGCCGGCGCCACCGAGCGCTTCGGCGAGGATCACGACCCCGAGAGCCACATCATCCCGAACGTGCTCAAGGTCGCCCTGGGGCAGGCCGGCCAGGTCAAGATTTTCGGCAACGACTACAAGACCGCGGACGGCACCTGCATCCGGGATTACATCCACATCCTCGACCTGGCGCAGGCCCACATCCTGGCCGTCGAGGGGGGGAAGCCCGGGGCCTACAACCTGGGCAATGGCAGCGGCTATTCCGTCAGCGAGGTGGTCCAGACCGCCCGCGAGGTCACCGGTCACCCCATCCCGGCCCAGTTCGAGGCCCGCCGCCCGGGCGACCCCGATGCGCTGGTGGCCGACGCCCGCCTGGCCGCCCGCGACCTGGGCTGGAAGCCCCGCTATCCCCTGCTGAAGACCATCATCGAAAGCGCTTGGAACTGGACCCGGCGCCATCCCCGGGGCTACCGCCCATGACGGCGCCGTCGGCCGCCTCCCTGGGCTCCCGCCTGCGCCGCGCCGGCGCCACGGTGGGCGTTGCCGAATCCTGCACCGGCGGCCTGCTGGGCGCCCGGTTCACCGCGGTCAGCGGCAGTTCCGACTGGTTCCTCGGCGGCGTCATCGCTTATTCCAATGCCGTCAAGACCCGCCTCCTGGGCGTTTCCGACAAGACGCTCCGCACCCGCGGCGCCGTCAGCGAGGAGACCGCCCTGGCCATGGCCCGGGGCGCCCGTCAGGCGGTGGGCGCCGCTTACGGCATCGGCATCACCGGCATCGCGGGACCGGGCGGGGCGACCCCCGGAAAACCCGTCGGAACCGTTTGCATCGCCGTGGCGGGGTCCGGGTCGGAAGCCGTGGCGCGCTGCCGGTTCAAGGGGGGGCGGGCGGCGGTCCGCCGGGCCGCCTGTCAAAAAGCGTTCGAGATGCTCGACGAACGGCTGGGAACTATGGCATAATGCACCCTTTCGGATCGATCCCTGCGCGCGCAAGAAACGAGGATACGGATTATGGCGAAAGCACCCAAGACTGAAACCAAGGGCGGCAACGCGGCGTTGGACGCCGTCATGGCGGCCATCCAGAAGGAATTCGGCGAGGGCTCCATTCTGAAAATGGGCGACGCCGCGGCGGTCAAGCATGTGCAGGTGATCTCGACGGGCGCCTTCTCGCTCGACACCGCGCTCGGCATCGGCGGGCTGCCCCGCGGGCGCGTGGTCGAACTGTTCGGCCCGGAATCGTCCGGCAAGACGACGCTGGCGCTGCATGTCATCGCCAACGCCCAGAAGGAAGGCGGCGTGGCCGCCATCATCGATACGGAGCACGCGCTGGACCCCGGCTACGCGAGCAAGATCGGCGTCAACCTCGATGACCTGCTGGTCTCCCAGCCCTCCTCGGGCGAAGAGGCGCTCGCCATCTGCGACAAGCTCGTGCAGAGCCGCGCGCTGGACATCGTGGTGCTCGACTCCGTGGCCGCGCTGGCGCCCCGGGCCGAGCTGGACGGCGAGATGGGTGACGCCCACGTCGGCCTGCAGGCGCGGCTGATGTCGCAGGCCCTGCGCAAGCTGACCGCGGGCATCGCGCAATCCAAGACCCTGTGCATTTTCACGAACCAGATCCGCGAGAAGATCGGCGTCATGTTCGGCAGCCCCGAGACGACGCCGGGCGGCCGCGCGCTGAAGTTCTACGCGTCGGTCCGCCTCGACATCCGCCGGATCGCGTCCATCAAGGACGCCACCGGCCGCGTCATGGGCAACCGCACGCGCGTCAAGGTGGTGA
>CAYZVY010000012.1:32744-38480 GCA_964481675.1 uncultured Verrucomicrobiota bacterium | reverse complement strand
TCCACGAACGCGCCGTAGGGCGCCACGTTGACCACGCGGCCGCGCAGGCGGCTGCCCACGGGGAACTTCTTCTCGATTTCGGTCCAGGGGTTCTGGGACTTCTGCTTGAGGCCCAGCGAGACATGGCCCTTCTCGTGGTTGATGTCGAGAATGACCACTTCGATTTCCTGGCCCACCGAGACCATTTCGCGGGGGTTGCTGATGCGGCCCCAGCTCATGTCGGTGATGTGCAGCAGGCCGTCCAGACCGTCCAGGTCCACGAACGCGCCGAACTCGGTGATGTTCTTGACCACGCCATGGCGCAGCTGGCCGACCATGATCTCGGAGAGCAGCTCGCGCTTCTTCTCGTTGCGGCGCTCTTCGAGGAGCTCGCGGCGGGACAGCACGATGTTGCGGCGGTCGGAGTTGATCTTGAGAATCTTGAACTCGAGCTTCTGCCCGAGGTAAATGTCCAGGTCGTGCACCGGCGTGAGATCGGCCTGCGAGCCGGGCAGGAACGCGTCCACCCCGTCCACGTCCACAATCAGGCCGCCCTTGACGCGGCTGACCACGGCGCCCATGATCGTGCCGCCTTCCTTGCAGGTCTGCAGGACGTTGTCCCAGCGCAGCTTCTGCACGGCCTTTTCGCGGCTGAGCATGACCATGCCCTCTTCGTTCTCAATGCCTTCGAGAAGGACATCGAGTTCGTCGCCGGGCTTGATATCATCGGATTTCTTGAATTCGGCTGCCGGAATGATTCCCTCGGACTTGTAGCCGATGTCCACCAGGACTTCGTTCGGCCGGACCTCGAGAATTTTGCCTCGGACAATCGACCCTTCGACGAAATTCTTCATCGTTTCGTCGTACATGGCCGACAAGGTGGCCCTTTCGTCCCCGGCTGCTGCGACAGGTTGAGCGATTACAGTCTTCTTCGCCATACGGTATGTTGTGCCTGTTTTGTTTCCAGATCCGCCACCCGGCGGTCCGGCTTGTCCCGGTTCTGCGGCACCGGAAATGCCGGCGCTCCCTCACCCGAGGTTGCGCGACTGTTTATATGACCAAAATGCCACCCGCAGAACAAGGAAAAAAGAAGAAGCGTTATACACTGTAAAAAATGCCTTCATCATTGCATTCGCTCTCATGGCCATGTATGGTGGCCGCCATACGGAGCCAAAACCCATGCGAATTGCCATTATCGGAGCCGGGCACGCCGGCGTGGAAGCCGCCCTCTCCGCCCGCAAGGCGGGCGCCGAGGCCGTCCTGTTTTCCGCCGAACCCGTCCTTCCCTACTTCCGCCCCCGCCTCGTCTCCCTGGCCTTTGGCCACGTGGAACTGGACGCCATCCACATGCATCCCGCCGCCTGGTACGAGGCCCAAGGCATCCAGCTCCGGCTGAACAGCCCCGTCGCCGCCTTCGATCCTGCCACCCGCCGCATCACCGTCGGCAACGCCGCCGAAACGTTCGATGCGGTCGTGCTGGCCTGCGGCGCCATGCCCGTCAGGCCGCCCCTCCCCGCCGCCCCCGCCGGCCTCCCCATCCTGACACTCTGGTCGGCCGCCGACGCCGACGCCATCCGCTCGCACGTCAAGCCCGGCCGGCGCCTGACCATCCTGGGCGGGGGCATCCTCGGCATCGAGGCGGCCCTCAACGCCAGGGATGCGGGACTGCGGGTCACCGTCATCGAGCGCCAGGACCGGCTGATGCCCCTGCAATTCGCTCCGGAAGGATCGGCCGTCCTCCACCAGTTGCTGACCGGGCTCGGCATTGCCGTCCGCACGGGCGTAGCCACCGAGGGCGCCGATCTGGATGCGGACTTCGTGTTGCTTTCCATCGGCTCCCGGCCCAACCTGTCGCTCGCCACGGCCGCGGGACTGCAAACCGGCCGGGGAACCCGGGTGGACGCCTGCCTGCAAACCGCCACACCCCGGGTTTTCGGAGCCGGCGACACGGTGGAATTGCCCTGCCCGTTCCGGCCTTCCGCCCGAGAGGCCGCCGCGCAAGGGCGCGCCGCGGGCGCCAACGCGGCCGCGGCGGCGGCCGGACTGCCGCTGCAGCCCTACAGCCCCACGCCCCTGCCCCTGCTGTTCAAATCCGGCCCCGTGGACCTGGCCTCGGAAGGCACGGCCTGGGAGCCGGATTGCCTCATCAAGCGCATTGAGGACGGCCTGGAATCCGGCCAGTACCGGGCGCTGATCACCAGGAACGGCGTCCTGGCCGGCGTCCAGGCCATCGGCACCCGCAAGGAGTTCGACGGCTGGGCCAAGCGCATCGGCGAGGCCATCTCCTGATGAAAGCGCCAAGCCTACGGGCGGACTGATCCCGCGCTGAAGGCCTTAGAAGCCGCCTGCCGGGACAGATATACCCCATGTCCAGCGGGACAGGCCTCGACGTGCAGGTTGGCCGGAGCCACGGCTTCGCGCTGCGTCATGGTCGCCCCGCACACGGGACACACATACGCCGACGGAGAACCGGGCAGGCTCTGCGCGATGATTTCCTCATGGGCCGTGAGCAACCCGTATTCGCCCGCGTCCAGCCAGAAGGAGCCGCACTCCAGGCAGGTATCCAGTTCGACGCCGTGCACGTGAATCAGCGCGAAAAAATCGCGGCATTCCGGACACCGGCGCGGGGATGACATGAATATCCCCTGGTCGAGTTGAGCCGAAATGCAGTCCTCGATGGAGGCATGCTCCAAGGGCGGGCGGGAATGCGCGGAGGAATGCTGATGCTGTTTCCGGATCTCCCGCCAATACTCGGCGTTCGCGCGCCGTTCCTCGGTGGCGCGCGCAACGCGGCACATGGCATCATAAGCAAAGCCGAATCCCCCGATTCCCATGGTTAGGGCTCCTTTGCTGGAATGGCCCCTGACTCGCTTACGCTCGCCGACGGCAGACGGACATGCAACGACAGCTTTTCGCGCAGGACCTGGGACAGGCGGTACTTTTCACGACTGTATAGAGAAACCAGCTTCTTGCCGGCCTGTTGGTATAGTTTCTTTTTCTCCAGCATCCCAATCTGATAGTCGAGATTGTCCTCCATCCCCCAGTATTCGATGTAAAGATCAAATTCCGGCAGGTAAAAATCGGGTCGTATCGCATATCCCTTGATGATACGGAAACGGTTGTCGTACCGATAAACAATACCCAGTCTCGTCAACTCCTCGGCAATCGCGCGTTCGCCATCCGACTGCACAACCGTCCCATCGGCAGCCTGGATTGTCTTGTTCATTTCCACCTGTGTTTCCCAGTTCCGGCGCTGGAGGAACACGGTATCGAAACAGATGTCACAGTAGATCCGCTGGAAGGCTTTCATCGACCGATCATATTCATCGGGAGCCACAGGCGATGCGCATTTGGAGCAGGCCCGCACGCTTTGGGATTCCTCGCCGCGAACGGCCTCCCGAATAGCCGTTGCGGCGGAAGAAGCAGCTAAACGAATATAGTCTTTCACCGATCCGTTGGAGCTCATATCGTCCAACTCCGCCAGACAGGACTTGGCCGCGGATCCATACCCCTTCAAAGCCTTCAAGGCGTATTGCCTGACCTGGGGATGCGGATCGCCAAGCGCCACCGGTTTCAGCGCGGCCACGGCGGCTGTCCGATCGGCGCCAAAACCGGCCAGTTTCGCCATGGCAGAGGCCGCGAGGCGGCGGATTTCCGGGGACGGCATTTTCAACAGACGCGACAGTTCGGGAAGACCGTCAGGATTGGCCAGCCGTCCCAGCTCAACGGCTCGCCGCACAGACTCTTGGTGTTGTTGCCTATCCATGTTGCTGTTCATCAAATCCTCCGCCCGCGGCATCGGCGAGCGTAGCGAGTCAGCGGCCCGGCTCGTCCTTCTTCACGAACAGCCGCAGGGTGGTGGACGCCTGGCCAAAAAAGGGAATGGTGCCGGCCGGCTCATAGCGGGAGCGGACCAGGGCCCACAGCTCCTCCTGCTCCGCCGGCTCCAGTTCCATGATCGCCGGCGACCGCATGGCCAGCCCGTAGCCGCTGAAGGCCGCGGCCGGCGCCTTGCTTGTCCCCAGAATCTCGCGCAGCATCCGGCCGTTGACCACATGCAGCGCCGCGGCTTTTTCGTCCGGAAAGGCCGGGAAATAGCAGAACTGGCCCAGCTCGAACCCGCGCGGCACGGTCATGCCCGCCTCCACCGCCAGGTAAATGTCCTGCGTGAGCAGCTCCCCGCCCCGGGGCGCCAGGCGCCGGACTTCACGGCCGGCCCGCTGCAAGCGCACCAGCGGCGGCTGGTCCTTCATCCGCCACCAGATCCGGTCGCGCTGCTGGACCATCCACTCCTGGTTCAGGGGCGACCCCAGCACGAACACCACGCCGGCGGCAAAAGCCAGGCCGCGCAGCCACTCCAGCGCCGCTCCCGTCCGCAACCCCCGCACCGCCAGCCCCACCACGGACGCGGCAAAGAGCGGGTAGACCGGCACCTGGTAATCGTCATACGGGAACGCCGTTGTCAGGTGAATGGCCGTCATGGCCAGCACGCTGCCCCACAGGGCCAGGCGGAGCGGGTCGCGCGGCTCCGGCTCCGACCTGAAAAACCGCCCCGCCAGCACCGCCCCCGCCCACAGCACCAGCGCCGGCGCATAGGCCTGCGCCACGCGGGCGAAAAAGCCGGCCTTGAAAACCAGGGCCTTGAACGCCCCGCCCGCTGAACGGCCGGCATGATAATCGAGCAGCCCGAACAGCAGCCCCTGCGGGTTGGCGATGAAAAAAGGCAGGAAGATCAGTGCGCCCGCGGCCAGCCCGGCCGCCATGAAGGCGATCCAGGCACGCCCGCTGGGGCCGCGCCGGCAGGCCCACAGGCAGCCCAGCGTGACGGGCAGCGCCATGAACGCCGAAAGGCGGGTGGCCGCAGCCAGGGCCAGGCAGACGGCGGCCAGGGCGGCCCACAGGCTGCCGCGCGAGCCGCCGACCTTGCTCAGGAACAGGAACCCCGCCACCAGCAGCAGGCCGCAGAGGGAATAGGTTTTGACCACGGCGCTGAAATAGCTCTGGTACATGTTCAGCGCAATCAGGCAGAATGCCACGAAGCCGGCGGCCGAACCCGCCCCCGGCATTTTCCCGGATACCAGCCGGCGGGCCAGAACCGCTCCGCCCAGCGCGGCCAGCAACCCCAGCAGCGCCGTCAGCACGCGGGCGCCGGCCAGGCCGAAGGGCGACCAGAGGGGCGAAAGCGCGGCATAGGCCAGGGGCATGACCGGCCCCTGGGTGAAGGCGAAATCGCGGTAGGGCAAATCGCCGCCGGCCACCAGGCGGGCGGCATACAGGTACCAGCCCTCGTCCTGGTTGAGATCGCCCATCACCAGGTTGAAGGCGCCAATCAGCAAGGCCAGCATCAGGGCCCCCGCCCACAACACCCGCTGAACGCCGCGCGTCATAGCCTCTCCTCGGCTGGAATCAGGAACCCGGATGCGCCATGGGAACCCCCTTGGCGCAGAGCGGGCAGGTGGCCGGCTCGTATGTGACGGGAGCCAGCTGCAGCAGACTGTAGGTCGGAGCCGGGAACGTGGCCTGGCCGGCGCTGCGGTCCACCAGCACCGCCACCGCCGCCACCACGCCGCCCAGGCCGGTGACGATGTCGATCGTCTCCTGCACCCGCCCGCCGCGCGTGATCACGTCCTCGGCCACCACGTAGCGCTCGCCGGGCTTGATCTTGAAGCCGCGACGGAGAACCAGCTTGTTGTCCTGCTTTTCGGCGAAAATGGATTTGACGTTCAGCGCGCGCGCCACCTCGTGGCCCACGGCCAG
>CAYZVY010000012.1:0-32644 GCA_964481675.1 uncultured Verrucomicrobiota bacterium | reverse complement strand
GCCGGCCGGAATGCAAGCTTTACGGGGTGCCCGCCTCAGGGGAATCCAGCAGCGGAGTGATCTGCCGGGGGATAAGCACGGGCTTCGCGCTGTCCTTGATCCAATAGCCGTCGCCCTTGATGCGCAGGCGGCGCCCCTCGAAGGTCTTCAGCTGGGCGTTGTTGCCGCGGATATAGCAGACCGTCGTCGGGCGGCCATCGTCCCATTTCACCAGGCAATAATTGCTGACGCGGCCGAAATCGAAGAAGCTCGTCTTGTGCAGGGCCCCCTCGAATTCCATCGTTTCACCCTGCCCCGGCAGGGGAACCATTTCACTCTCCTTCATGTCGGGCGGCGGCGCCACGGCCGGCCCGGCGGCGGGCGCGGAGGCCACCCGCTTCGGCAGGGCGGGCGCCAGGGGAACCTCCAGCCGCTCCGGCGCGCGGCTCTTCGGAGCGGATGCCGCGGGTGACGGAACGCCCGCGGGAGCGGAAGAAGCCTCGATCACGGTCTTCACATAATCCCGGTGCACCCAGAGAACGGCGTTCGAGGGCGGCGCAATTTCCATCCACTGCCCCATCTGGCCGCGCGGAATCACCGTGTCATTCTTGTAAAGGGTACCCACCACGGGATAGCTGATCCCCACCCCGGCGCGGACGTTCAGCTTGTCGGTCCCGACCTTGTTGTCCTTGATGAACTCGGAGGAAACCCAAAGCCCGATGTTTGTCGGCGGGGCCACGCCCACCCATTCCGCGTTGGTGCCGCGGAATTCCAGGACCGCGCCCAGGCCGACCTGCCCGGCCACTTCCGCTTCCGGCCGCGGCTTGGCGCGCAGGTTGACCCGGTCCGAAAGCACTTCCACCCGGCCCGTTTCCGCCAGAACAGGGGAAATGGCCAGCCCCGCGATCATGAGTGTCATCCACCGACGCATGCCGTTCATGTCGATTCCTTTCGCTCGCCCAGGGTTGATTTCCGCAATTGATCCACTTCCACGTTGGAGAGGCACCGCCAGGCGCCCACCTTCAACGCTCCCAGCCTCAACGGCCCCATGGCCACGCGCTGCAGGCGCAGCACCTTGGGCCCCGCCCAGGTTATCATGCGCCGGATCTGGCGCTTCTTGCCCTCGCCCAGCACGACCTCGTAAAGCCATCCGCCGGGGGTTTTCCCCTTCGGCGCAATCGACTTCATGCGCAGCCGCTCCGCCTCGGAGTCGATCCCCTCCCCGGTCATGACGGCCAATGCCGCAGGTTCCAGGGCAGCCGAGATCCAAACGTGGTAGGTCTTGTCAACATGGTGGCGCGGATGGGCCAGGCGGTTGGCCAGGTCGCCGTCGTTCGTCAGCAGAAGCAGCCCTTCGCTGTCCAGATCAAGGCGCCCCACGGAAAAGACGCGGACCGGCAGGTCGGGAAGTAGTTCCTGGAACGTCAGCCGGCCCTGGGGATCGCGGCTGGTGCAGAGCGTGTTCCGGGGCTTGTTGAGAAGGATGTAGGCGAAGGATTCGGGATGGATGACCCGGCCGTCCACGCTGACCGTCTGGGTGGAGGGATCCACGCTGACGCCAACCTCGGTCACCACCCGCCCGTCCACGGCCACCCGCCCCTGGCGGATCCACTCCTCGCCGGCGCGCCGGGAGGCCACGCCGCACTGGGCCAAATACTTCTGAAGCCGAACGCTATTCGGACTTTGTCTTCGGGAGGCCAAGTCCACGATCGCCCTCTTTCCACTTACCGCGGGCGCGAAGCAAATCAATCCGTTCAAAGCGCTTCAACACGTTGCGCTTGACGGCGGTTTTCCCGAGGGATCTCAGACTGCGATGCTGGGACATGCGTGACTCTCCTGAAATAAATTGTTGTAATTGTTTATGATGGCAGGCATAAAGAGGTCTGTCAACCGAAAATTACCCCCAGGAGCCTTCCCTCATGTCCGGCCTTATTTTACAGCGTCCGCTTGCCGTTTTCGATATTGAATCCACGGGCACCGATGTGCAGCAGGACCGGATCATCGAACTGGCCATCGTCACCCTTTACCCCGAGGGCCGCCGGGAAACGCGGACCTGGCTGGTCAATCCCGGCATGCCGATTCCCGGAGAGGCCTCCGCCATCCACGGCATCAAGGATGCGGACGTGGCCGACAAGCCGCAGTTCAAGGACATCGCCTGCCTGGTCGTGGCGGCCCTCGACGGCTGCGACCTGGGCGGCTACAACCTGCTCCGGTTCGACATCCCCATGCTGGAAACCGAATTCAAGCGGGCGGGCGTGACATTCAAGATGGAAGGCCGCAAGATCATCGACGCCCAGCGCATCTTCCACATGAAGGAGCCGCGCGACCTCTCCGCGGCCGTAGTCTTCTACTGCGGCCGGCGGCACGAGAACGCCCACGGCGCCGAGGCCGACGCCGAGGCCACCCTGGACGTGATCGAAGGCCAGCTTGTCAAGTATGCCGACCTGCCCAAGGATGTGGACAGCCTGGATCTCATCTGCGCCGCCCGGCCGGCGGAATGGGTCGACCGCACCGGCCGCTTCCGCTGGGTGAACGGCCGCATCGTGGTCAATTTCGGAGCCAAAAAAGGCACCCCGCTGGACGAGCTGGTCAACACGCGGAACAACTTCCTGCGCTGGATCCTGGAAAACAACTTCCCGTCCGACACCAAGGACCTGATCCGCAAGGCCATGGACGGCGTCTATCCCGTCCCGCCAGAAAAGCCGGCCGAGTCGGTTTAGCGGTAGGCGCGGTCCCAGTTCTTGAAAACAGGATCCAGCCCCTTGGCGCGGAGCATGGCGCAGAACGACTCCACGTCGCGGTCGTCGCTCACCTCGAACTGGCCGCTGGTTTCCGCTTCTTCCTTGTAGCCCCCCACCGTGGTGCGGCTTCCCGCGCTCATCTTGCTGATCCCCACGCCCGCCAGGCCATCGCGGAAGGCCGCGCTCTCGCGGGTCGACAGCACCAGCGGCAGCTCCGGCCGGCAGACGCGGAAGGCGAACACCAGCCGGGCCAGCAGGGCGTCATCCACATCGAACGCCGGCTGGAATCCGCCCAGCTGCGGCCGGATCCGGGGGAACGACACCGAAAAACCGCCGCGCCAGTAAGCCGTCTCCAGGCTTTCCAGGTGCCGGAACAAAACCGTCATGTCCCGCACCGGATCCGCCAGCCCCAGCAGCACGCCCAGCCCGACCGTGCGCATGCCCGCGGCCAACGCGCGCGCCGGCGCCTCATGCCGGAATGCATAATCCTTCTTCGGCCCCCACCGGTGCAACTGATCGTACAAAACGGGATCGTAGGTCTCCTGGTACAAGGTCACGCCCGTGCAGCCCGCCTCCACCAGCCCGCGGTATTCCGCTTCGGTCATCGCAAACGACTCCACCGTCACGGCATGAAACCGTTTCGCCGCCAGGGCTACCCCCGCGCGGAGATAGTCGTAGTCCGCCTTCACGGTGCGATCCCCGGTCAGCAGCAGCACCTCCTCGAACCCCAGGGCATGGAGCGCCTCCAGCTCCGCCGCGATGGCGGCCGGCTCCAGCGCCCGGCGCGGCTGGTGCCGGTCGGAGGCGAACCCGCAGTAGGCGCAGCCGCCGGGGCAGAAGTTGGCCAGATACAGCGGAGCGTAAAGGGAGATGGTGCGGCCGAAGTGCCGCCGCGTCAGCGCCAGGGCCCGCTGGGCCAGCGTCTCCAGGTAAGGCTCGCCGGCCGGCCCGATCAGCGCCTCAAAATCGGCGGCATCGGGCAGAACGGCCGCCAGGGCGCGGCGAACGGCGGCATCGGCCTTCATGAGCCGCCCGGTTTCAAAAACGACGTGAGCGGGCTCGTGGCCACCGCCTCGTCGCTGCTCGGCATCAGCCCGGCCAGCCGGGCTTCGCGGCCCGCGCGAACGGCGGCGGCAAAGGCGGCGGCCATGCGGGGCGGATCGGCCGCGGCCGCGATGGCGCTGTTCACCAGCACGGCATCGCACCCGATCTCCAGCGCGGCGGCGGCCTCGGAGGGCGAGCGCAACCCCGCGTCCACAATGACCGGCACCCGGCTGTCGCGCACGATGCGCCGGATCATGTCCAGCGTCCGGAGCCCCTGCCCCGTGCCGATGGCGGAGCCAAGCGGCATGACCGAGGCGCAGCCCGCCTCCTCCAGCCGCTTGCACAGCACGGGATCGGCGGGAATGTAGGGCATGACCACGAAGCCCTCCTTCGCCAGGATGCGGCAGGCTTCGTAGGTTTCGATGGCGTCGGGCAGCAGGTGATGGGGATTGGGGTGAATCTCCACCTTGATGAACGGGCTGCCGCACAGGTCGCGGGCGATGTGGGCGGCGCGGACCGCCTCGGCGGCGTTCATCGCCCCGGAGGTGTTGGGCATCAGGGTGATGCCCGGCATGGAAAGCAGGGCCGCGGCCGGGTCCTCGCCGGGCCGGTCCGCGTTGAAGCGGCGGAGGGCCACGGTGACCAGCTGGGCGCCGGCGGCGATCACGGAGCGCCGGAGCGCTTCCGCATCGGAAAACTTGCCGGTTCCCAGAATGAGGCGCGACGCGAAGGCGTGCCCCCCCAGCGTGAGCGGTGTATCCGTCATCATGTCCCCTATCCGCCGCCGGCAAAGGCGAGTATTTCAACCTGGTCGCCCTCGCGCAGAAGGCGGTCCTCGCGCTCCCGGAGCGGCACCAGGTCGCCGTTCAGGAGAACGGCCACGCGGTTCGGCTCGGCGCGGCGGCTGCGCAGGAATTCGCTCACGCGGGGATCCCCGTCATAGTGGACGGGGTCCCCATTGACCGTCAGATTCATGGCTAGCCCTGCCTGAGAGCCTGATCCATGTCGGCCTTGATGTCCTCGACATCCTCAAGGCCCACGGACAGGCGGAGATAATCGGCGGTGACGCCCGTGGCCGTCTGTTCGGCCTCGGTGAGCTGCTGATGCGTGGTCGACGCCGGATGAATGACAAGGGTTTTGGCGTCACCGATGTTGGCGACGTGCGACAGCAGCTTCACCGAATCGATGAATTTCCGGCCGGCCACCAGGCCGCCCTTGACGCCAAAGCCCAGCAGTCCTCCGTAGCCCTTCTTCAGGTACCGGGACGCGACGGCATGGTTGGGGTTGTCGGGCAGGCCCGGATAATTGACCCAGCCGACCTTGGGGTGCTTCTGCAGCCAGGCGGCGATCTCGAGCGCGTTGGCCGAATGGCGCAGCTGGCGCATCGGGAGGGTTTCCAGGCCGATCAGGAATTCATGGGCATTGAAGGGGCTCATGGCGGCGCCAAGGTCGCGGAGCAGCGTCACGCGCACCTTCAGGATGAACGCCACGTTGCCCATGCCGGGCACGTTGCCCAGCGCGTCCCAGAACACCAGGCCGTGGTAGCTGGGATCGGGCTCGGTGAACTCGGGGAACTTGCCGGTGTTCCACGCGAACTTGCCGGAATCGACGATCACGCCGCCCAGCGAGGTGCCGTGGCCGCCGATATACTTGGTGGCGGAGGAGACGATGATGTCGGCCCCGAAATCGAAGGGCCTGACAAGGCCGCAGCCGACGGTATTGTCGACAATCAGCGGGATGCCGGCCTCGTGGGCGATTTTCGACAGGGCCTCGAAATCGGGCACGTCGAGTTTCGGATTGCCGATGGTTTCGCAATAGAGAGCGCGGGTCTTCGGCGTGATGGCCTTCCGGAAGGCGGCGGGATCGCGGGAATCCACAAAGGTGGCGGTGCGGCCGATCTTCGGGAAGGTGTGGTGGAGGAGCTGGTACGTCCCGCCATAAAGGTTGTTGCCGGCCACGATGTGGTCGCCCAGCCGGGTGATGGCGAGAAGGGCATAGGAGATGGCGGACTGGCCGGAGGCAACGGCGAGGGCGCCGGTGCCGCCTTCAATGGCGGCAACGCGCTTCTCGAACACGTCATTGGTGGGGTTCATCAGCCGGGTGTAGATGTTGCCGAATTCCTTAAGCGCGAAGAGGTTGGCGGCATGCTCGGAGCTTTTGAAGACGTAGGACGTCGTCTGATAAATGGGCACGGCGCGGGAACCGGTGGTCGGATCGGCCACCTGGCCCGCATGAAGGGCGATCGTGTTGAGCTTGTAATCGGACATGGACGGGTTCCTTTCGTTGAGGGGACGGGATTAAGAAAAACGGGAATGTTTCAGATATGGAAATCCGGGGCGCCGGGCGCCTGGTCGGCCAGGTCGCCGATGGTGGTCGCGCTCAGCACCTTCTTGAGCGCCCGGTCGGCCCGGTCCCAGAGGGAGCGGGTGGAACAGGTCGCGGAGCGCTCGCACGCGCCTCCAATCAGGCAGGGAACCACGGACATGCGACCTTCCATGACCTCAAGGACCTGCGACACGGGAAGCTTGTGCGGATCGGCAGCCAGGGAGAATCCACCGCTCTTGCCGCGATGGCTGTTGACAATCCCGGCGGCCTTGAGCCGGATCAGGATCTGCTCAAGGTAATCGGGGCTGATATCCTCGGCCTCCGCGATGGCCTGTTTTTTCGCAGGCCCCTCTTCCCGCCTCAAAGCCAGGTATACCAACACCCGGGTCGCATAGCGGCCTTTGGTGGTAAATCCGATCATGTCGCTTCCGTTCTTTTATGTTGATCAATTTAGTAGTATATTGTAGTGTATGCGACATCGGAAGCAACATTATTTTTTCACGGCGACTGGAGAAAGCAAGATGAAAATCTTCAAGGATAATTCGCTCTCGATCGGCCACACACCGCTCGTTCAGCTGCGCAAGATCGTGGGCGCCAAGGCCACCGTCCTGGCCAAGATCGAAAGCCGCAATCCCGCCGGCTCGGTCAAGTGCCGCATCGGCGCCAACATGGTCTGGGACGCCGAAGCCCGCGGCGTGCTGAAGCCCGGCATGGAGATCATCGAGCCCACCAGCGGCAACACCGGCATCGCCCTCGCCTTCGTCGGCGCCACCCGCGGTTACAAGGTCACCCTGACCATGCCCGAAACCATGAGCGTGGAGCGGCGCAAAATCCTCAAGGCCCTCGGCGCCTCCATCGAACTGACGGCCGGCGACAAGGGCATGCGCGGCGCCATCGCCCGGGCCGAGGAGATGAACGCCTCCAGCCCCGGGCGCTACTTCATGCCCCAGCAGTTCAACAATCCCGCCAACCCGGATATCCATTTCAGAACCACCGGCCCCGAGATCTGGTCCGATACCGAGGGCAAGATCGACGTCCTCGTGGCCGGTGTCGGCACGGGCGGCACCATCTCCGGCATCTCGCGCTTTATCAAGCGCGAAAAAGGCCGCGGCCTGACCAGCGTGGCCGTGGAGCCCCGCAACAGCCCCGTGATCAGCCAGCACCTGGCCGGCGAGCCCCTCAAGCCCGGCCCGCACGCCATCCAGGGCATCGGTGCCGGCTTCATTCCCGGCGTGCTCGACCTGTCGCTGGTGGACCGCGTCGAAATCGCGGATAACGAGGAGGCCATGGAATTCGCCCGCCGCCTCGCCGTCGAGGAAGGCATCCTCTCGGGCATCTCCTGCGGCGCCGCCGCCGCCGTGGCCGCACGCCTCTCCAACCGGCCGGAATTCGAAGGCAAGGTGATCGTGGTGATCCTGCCCGACTCCGGCGAACGCTACCTCTCCACCCCCCTGTTCTCCGCCTAAGCCATGCAAAACCTGATCGACCGAATCCAGACGCTCAAGACGGAAAAAAACGCCGTCATCCTCGCCCACAACTACCAGCTGGCCGACGTGCAGGACCTGGCCGACTTCACCGGCGATTCGCTGGAACTCAGCCGGAAAGCCGCCGCCACCGACGCCGACGTCATCGTCTTCTGCGGCGTCTGGTTCATGGCCGAAACGGCGGCCATCCTCTGCCCGGGCAAGACCGTGCTCATCCCCGACCGCCACGCCGGCTGCCCCATGGTGGACATGGCCCCCGCGGCCGAGGTCCGCGCCTTCAAGGCCAAACACCCCGGCGCGGTCGTCGTGACCTATGTCAACTCCAGCGCCGAGGTGAAGGCCGAAAGCGACATCTGCTGCACCTCCGCCAACGCGGTGGCCGTGGTGGAGTCGATACCGGCGGACAAGGAGATCCTCTTCGTGCCGGACCGCAACCTCGGTTCGTATGTCGCGTTGCGCACCGGCCGCCCCCTCATCCTCTATCCCGGCTATTGCCCCACCCATGCCCGGATCCAGCCGGCGGACGTGATGCGCGCACGCGCCGCGCACCCCGGGGCGCCGGTCCTGATCCATCCCGAATGCAACCCCGAGGTGGTGGCGCTGGCCGACGCGGTGCTGTCCACCAGCGGCATGTGCCGCTATGCGCGTGACGCGAAGGCCGCCGGGCTGATCGTCGGGACCGAGCTCGGCCTGCTGCACCGGCTGACGCTCGAAAATCCGGACAAGCGATTTTACCCGCTTTCGGAACAGGCCCTCTGTCCCAACATGAAGAAGATCACCCTCGAAAAGGTGTTGTTCGCCCTGGAGGACGGCAAGGTCCGCGTCACGGTTCCGGAAGAGATCCGGCTGCGCGCCCGCCAGGCCGTCGACCGCATGGTCGCCATTTCCTGAAGCTTTTCCATCTCAGGCGGCCTGTCCCTTCCGTCCCTGAGGTCCCTTGCGTCCCTCACGCCTAGGCATGATTCCGCAGCTTCAGCTCCGCCGGGTGCGGGTTCAGATAGGTCTGCTCCGCGAGATAGGGCTCGCCGCACGCACGGATGAAATGCCTGAACAGCGTGATGGGGACGATCAGGGGAACCAGCTCCCGCTGGTACTGGAGGATGGCGTCTTCCAGCTCCCGCCGGTCGCCGTCGGGCAGCCGCTCCCGGAAGTAGCCCAGCATGTGCTGCAGCACATTGACATGGCGCGGCACGGTAGCCTGCTCGACCAGCGCCGCCAGCAGCCGCTGCTCGTAGTCCGCCGCCTGCTCCGCCGCGGTCTCCGGCCGGGTCGCCGCCGCCAGGCTCCCCAGTTCGGCCACCGCGCCGGGCGCGTGGGCCATGATCAGCAGCTTGTTGCGGGCCTGGAACCGCATGAGCGCGTCCGCCGACGGGGCGGCGCCCACCTCGTCGCGGAACCGCTTGTGCGCAAACACCCGCTCGATGAAGTTTTCGCGGATGTCCGGATTGCACAGCCGCCCCTCCTCCTCCATCGGAAGCCCGGAAAACGCGCCCGCGAAAACGCGCGCCCACAACCCTGCGCCAACGCCCGCCGGCCTGTCATGCTCCGTGAACAGCTTGACCCGGAACAGGCCGCAGCTCGGGGAATCCGACTTGAAGATATAGGCATGCAGCCCCGCGGTCCGCAGCTCGTTCACGCGCCGGGCCACCCACTCCCTCATCCGGACGGTGTGATCCTCCCGGGTCTTGAGGGTGACCAGCCGCGGATCCGCCGCATCGCCCTCCAGGTGCATGGATTCGCGGGGAACGGGAAGGCCGCACTCCACCTCCGGACAGACCGGAACATACGTGAAATAACGGCCCAAGGTCTCCACCAGGAAGCGGTCGAGCTTCTGCCCGCCGTCATACCGCACCCGCTCGCCCAGCAGGCACGCGCTGATCCCGACTGTGATCTTCCCGGCGGGGGGCAGCGGCTCCGTCATGGGCCGGTTTCCACCGGCAGCGACGGATCCGAGGCCCACGCCAGCCAGGACCCGTCAAACCATTTCACGTTCCTGAACCCCAGCACATGCGTCAGCAGATACCAGGTCTGGCTCGCCTGATGCCCGGTCCGGCAATGCACGATCACCGGCGTATCCGCCCCGATCCCCAGCCCGGCATAGCTCTTGCGGAGCGCCTGCTCGTCCATCCAGTACGCCGAGTTCGGCACCAGATCCTTCGCGAACTCCCGGTTCACGGCCCCCGGAACGTGCCCCGCACGCGCCTCGTCCGTCTTTTTCCCGGCAAAATAATCGGCCGGCCGGACATCCAGAATGACAACCTTGCCCGAGGCCGACGCCCGCTTGACCTCGTCCAGCGAAGCGGTGAACCCATCGGCCCCCGCCCGGGGCTGAAGAGCCCCCTCCACAAGAGCCGGCAACGCCTTGTCCGTCGGCCGCCCTTCCGCGATCCAGGCGGTCCAGCCGCCGTGCAGGACGGCGGATGTCACCGACCCCACCCGCTCCAGCGCCAGCGCCACCAGCGTCGCGTCGCGCAGCTGATCCGAATAGACGACGACTGTGTCCCCGTTTTTGATCCCCAGGCGCCCGAAGATCCGCGCCAGGTCCGCCGCCGGCAGCACGGTGTTGGGCAGCCCCGCCACCGTGCCGCGGATGTTCTCGAGATTCAGGTAAACCGCCCCCGGAATGTGGCCGGTCGTATAGTCGGTGCTTTTCGCCCGCACGTCCAGAACCGTCAGCCCCTTCCCGCCAAGCCGCTCCCCCAGCCACGCCGTTGAAACGAGCCCCTGCTCCAGCCCCCCCGCCTCCAGATGCGGAACGGCCGGCGCGGGAGGCGCGTTGGACGCGACGGGAACGCCCGGAGGCGGCAGCGGCTGCCCGGCATTCTCCACGAAAAAGGCCCGCCGCCGGACAAACAACGCGCCGGCCGCCCGGGCGCCCGGCTCATCCAGCCCCGGCATCAGGGAGGGCGGCGTCAGGCAGTCGCGCCAGAAACCGACAATGCCGTCGGTCAGCACGCGAACCCGGTCGAAGCCCGCCTGCCGGAGCAGCAGCCAGGCCTGGGCGGCATGGGTGGTGCCGTTCGAATACAGAACCAGCCAGTCGGCTTTTGGAAAGAGCCGGACATCCGCCGTCAATCGCTCCAGGGGGCCATTCTTCGCCCCGCGAATATGAAACGCCGCGAACTCCCCGGGGGAGCGGATGTCGATCAGGGTCAGTCCGGCCCCGCCGTTCATCAGCCAGTCCGCCAGGGCTTCGGGATCGATATGATCGTCGCCGGCAGCGACGGCCGGAGCCAGGGCCGGGTCCGCGCCGATCCCCGGGGGAACCGCCCCGGACGGCGCGGCCGCCTGGGTGGAGCCGGGCAGCGGCGCCGGGGCCGGCAACAGGAACAGGCCGAGCGCGGCCAGCACCATCAGGATCGCCAGCCGGCGGTTCCGGCCGGCGGTTCCGGGCTCCGGCGCCGGCAGGTCGCCCGCGCGGCGTTCCAGCCATGAGCACAGGGCAAAGGCCCCCACCGCGGCAAGGGCAAACAGCAGGGCCCACCCGCGCGACGAGAGCCCCAGCACGCCGGCCAGCGTGATGGGGCCGGCATGAAATCCCTCGTAAAGCGGCTTCAGAACCGGATAGATTTCATTGAACAGCAGACTGCCCAGCAGGGTGCCGGCCAGGAACACAAGGGCGTCCCCCTTCAGGGAGGCCACGCCCGACAACGCGGTGCCGGGGCAGAACCCGCCCATCACGAAGCCAACGCCGAAAAGAAGACCGCCCGCGATCTGGGCGCCCCACCAGGTGTCCAGGACATAGACCTCCGAGGGGTCCAGCCAGCCGGCCGCCACAACGTACTGGTACCCGATCAGGGCTGTCACCACCGCCGAGAACATGACCTTGACGACGGTCATATCCCGCAGATAGAACACGCCCGTCAGGCGCCGGCTGCTCGCGAAACCCGCCTGCTCGAGGGCCAGGCCGAACAGGGCGCCGACCAGAAGGGCCGTCGCCAGCCCGGTCGGCGTGTTCAGAAGTCCGGATGCGTAAAGGGTGCCGCTCATTGCCATTGCCTCCGGAAGAAGCGGGCGGTCGCATAACCGCCCGCAAACAGGCAGACGAGGAACACCAGGCTGCCGGTGAACAGCATGGCCGTTCCGCTCAGGGCCTGCCCCGAGGTGCAGCCCCGGGCCAGCCGGCTGGCCACGCCAACCAGGAGACCACCCAGCAGGGCGAACACCAGCCGGCTCCTGCGCGACGCGGTGGGCCCCCGCTCAATGGCCGGCGACAGGCGCCCGGAAAACCAGGCCGAAAGGCCGGCGCCCAGCAGGATGCCCAGGACCATCGCCACCAGGTAATACCGCAGGACGGGTTCCGCGCCGGCCCCGAACCACTCCCCGAAATAGGCCGTTTTCTCGACATGCCCCGGCGCAACCGCATGCTCGAGCCAGGCCGCGCACCGGGCCAGACCGCCCGAGGCGCCCAGCCCCGTCCCGAGCAGGATATAAGAACCCAGCAGGACCAGCCCCAGCGCAAAGCCAGCCAGATAGGGGGATGCCAGGGGACTGGATCCGCCGCTTCGTGTTTCGGTTTTCATGGAACCTCCGGAATCAGCAGCCCGCGCTTTTCTTCTTGGCAGGAGCGGGCGCCGGCGAGGCCGGCTGAACCGCGGAAGGCGCCTGCGGAGCCGACGGGGCCTGCACGGCGGGAAGCGCGGCCGGATTCAAGGGGACCGATTCCGAGCGAAGCCCCGCCGGGCGCTGGACCTCGTCATGATACCGCGCCATTCCGCCCAGCAGGAACCGGATGGGCCGGGACCCCTTCTGCACCAAAGCGCCCGCCACCGAAGCCGAAATCGAGCCGTCGCGGCAGACCAGCACCAGGGGCCGCTTGTCCACCAGGAAGGCCGGATTGTTCATCACCTGGTCCACCGGCACATGCGCCGCTCCCGGCAGATGATATTCCTCAAACTGCCAGGCCGGCCGGATGTCCACGACGTCCAGGGACCCCGGCAGATCCATCAGGCGCCGCGACAGGTCGGACGGGCTCACAGGCTCGGGCAGATTCACATACACGGCCGGGACGGGCGCCCCCCCGGGCGGCGGGGTGGCGCCCACGGTGGGGAACCCGGCCGTAATCCAGGCCTCGCTTCCCCCGTCCAGGTTCACCGCCTTCGCGAAGCCTTCCCGCAGGAGCACCGAGGCGCCCATGCTGGAGCGATACGCCGAGTTGCAGATGGTCATCACCGGCATGGCCTTGTCCAGCCGCAGGCTGTCCCGGGCCAGCGTGTTCAGCGGATAGTTCAGCAGGTTGTCCGTGATGCGCAGGCCCATCCACTCGCTCGGAAGCCGGACGTCCACCAGCAGCGGCGCCGTCCCGGATTGAATCCGTTTTTGCAGGTCGGCCGGAGCCACCAGCTCGACGCGGTTCACGGGAAGTCCCGCCCCAGCCCAGGCCTCCACCCCGCCCTTCAGGTATCCGGCGAGTGCATCGTAGCCGATGCGGTGCAGGCGGAAGGCGGCCTCGCGAACGTCCGCCTCGGGGCCGGCCAGGATCAGGGGGGCCCCCCACGGGATCATGATGCCGACCCACGTCTCGAAGCGGCCGCGCAGGCCGATGTTGATGGAGCGGGCCGCATGCCCCGCGGCGAACAGCTTGCCGTCCCGCAGGTCGACCACCCAGGCGCCGGCCTGTTCCTGCTTTTGAACGTCCGCCGGCTCCAGGGCGGGCGGCAGGCCCGCCGCCCCGTCCACCAGCGGCGGCCCGTCGTGGTTCATCCGGGCATTGTGGCCGAAATAGGGGGGCGCGTCCGGCAGGCCGCTGATCATGGCCATGATGAAGCTGTTGCGGTCCTTGAACCGGAGATACGGGTTGACCTTCTTCTGCTCGCCGATCGTCGATACCGGGCTGTCGCTCAGATGGGCGCCGCAGAGGGAGCCCGCCCCGTGCGCCGGGAAAAAGCGCAAGGCATCCGGCAGGCCGGCCAGCTTCCGGGTCCAGCTGTCATAGGCCATCGCGGCCAGGGCAGCCGCCGGGACCGTGCCCCCCATGAGATCCGGCCGCCCCATGCTGCCGATGAACAGGGTGTCGCCCGTCAGCAGAAGACGGGGCTCCGTGCTCTCCGCCGGGCTGAAAATCAACAGGCAGGTACCGTCCGGCGTATGGCCGGGCGTGGTCAGCACCTGGCCGCGGATGGCGCCGAAGCGGATCGTGCTCCCGTCTTCCAGGGGCTGGTGCGGGTAGCCCGCGCCGGTGGCCTTGTTGACCAGAATCGCCGCGCCGGTGGCCTTGGCCAGCTCCGTGTGGCCCGCCACAAAATCGGCGTGGGAATGCGTCAGGTAAATGCGCGTGATCTTGACGCCCAGCTCCGCGGCGTCCTTCAGGTAGCGCTCGATGTCGCGCGCCGGATCCACCACCAGCGCCTCCCCGCCGCTCGCCAGCAGATAGGAATAATGGGACAGTACGCCCAGGTTATACTGCCGGAAAATGAAATCCGGCTCGCGAACCGCCGTTTCCGCCACCACCTGAAGCGAGGCGGCTTCATCCCCGTGGGAAGCCGCCTCGGCATCGCCCTGGAGGGCCGCGCCGGCCGAGAAGTCCAGCCCTAGAAAACTGAGTACCGGAATCAACCAGGCAACTCGCTTCATCGCGCCCTCCCTCTGTTTTTATTTCAGTGCTTTGACGGCCGCGGCGTAGTCCGGCTCGTCGGTGATCTCCGCCACCAATTGCGTGTAGAGAACCTTGTCCTGCGCGTCCAGCACCACGATGGCGCGGCTCTGCAGGCCGGCCAGCGGACCTGCCGCGATCTGCGCCCCGTAGGCTTTGCCGAAGGACGGCGAGCGGAAGGTGGACAGCGGCACCACGCGGGTCAACCCCTCGGCGTCGCAGAACCGCTTGGCGGCAAACGGCAGGTCGGCCGAGATGTTCAGGAGCACCACGTCCGTCAGGGCCGCGACGTCGGCATTGAACGTGCGCGCCGACTTGGCGCACACGCCCGTGTCGAGGCTCGGCACGATGTTGAGGATCTTCCGCTTCCCCGCGTAAGTCTTCAGCGTGACATCCTGAAGATCGACGCCGGCCAGGGAGAAATCCGGGGCCTTGGTTCCAACGGCCGGAAGCGCTCCGACGGTTTCAACGGGACTGCCTTTGAATGCAACCTTGCTCATACATACTCCAGTTGTTAGGTTAAAACTCAACAGGGGAACTGTACCGGAATTGAGGGCACCCGGCTAGCAGAAAAATCGAGCGTGAGAGGCCTGGCGAACGAACCGATTTGTTTAAGCCGGTCATGCCACATGATGCTCGCAGACTTTGCGGAAATGGTAGCCGTAGATGGCCAGCACGATGGCGTCCGGAACCAGATGGGGGCGCCGGAACTGGGTCCAGAGCATCAGCTTCCAGTAGTGGAAGCGGCCCCGGCTGAACAGACCGAGCCGGAAAAAGACGCGCACGGCGGCGAGCAGGTGGAAAAAGCGGAACCCCCCGCGCACGGCCGGCGCCTTGTATTCCTGGAGGAACGTGCGGATGCGCTGGTAGTCCGGGGGGCCTGGCGAGCTAAAAGACCCTTTTTCTTTGCGCTCAAGAAAGGATTTCCACGGCGGAATGGAAGGTATATAGTGGGATCATGACGGGTCGAAAATTCTATGACTGGCAAACGGCGGGCGGAGCGGACGATGTCATGCGCATGGTCGATGCGCTTGAGCGCGCCGAACTGGCCTGGTGTGCAATCGGCGGCATGGCCGTCAACCATTGGGCGGCGGAACCCATGGTGACCCGCGATGTGGATTTCGTCGTTGCGGTCGACCAGGTTGAGCGTGCCATTGACGTCATGACGCAGGCGGGCTTTGCATCCGACCGCCATGATTGGTCCGTCAATTTCACCAGCCATTCCCAACTCAGCCTCCAGCTCAGCACCGAGGCCTTTTATCGCGATTTTCCGGCCCGCGCCGTTCCGGCCGACGTTCACGGCATCCTGATGCGGGTAGCCTCCCTCGAAGACACCCTGGCCGGCAAAATACAGGCCTGGAAAGACCCGGATCGGCGCCCGAGCAAACGGATTAAGGATCTGGGCGATATCGCCCGCCTGGTGGAAGCCCATCCCGACATGCGCGACCGCCTTCCGGAAAACGTGCTTCAGGCGCTCCGCTCGCTTTCCACATGAAGCGGAAAACCATTCATGTCCCGAAAAAAGGGCTTCCCGTCTGGATTCTGCCGGACGACCCCGACACGGTCTGGCATGCGCGGATCCGGTACGCCTTGTATGGTTTTTCGGCGCTGGTCTTCGCCTGCGGCGTCCTCACGTCCGTCATCCCGTCCGTCTACCGGGTCTGGCCGAGGAGCATGTGGGGCGGCAGCTTTTTTGTCGCCTTCTTCCTGCCCCTCGTCTATTACGGCGTCCGGCCGGGAAAAGGGAAGATCTGGCTGATCAGCCTGGGCGTCATGGCCCTGTCTATCGCCTTTCCACCCCTTTCCCTGCTACTCTTTTTCATCCCCCTCATCTTCCTGGCCGCGGCCATGTGGCGGTCGATCCACCCGAAAAAAGGCGATCGCGATCTAGGCGCCTGAACGCGTCAGGGCTCCGATCAGGCCGCCGTGGCCGGGAAAACGGTCCGTCAGTTCCCCCCGCTCCCCCACCTCGAAATCCGCGAAATCAAAACCCGGCGCGACAGTGCACCCGAGCAGGGCGAACCGGCCTCCCGGCCGGACCCGCGCCCCCTGCCAGCAGCCCGCCGGCACGACCGCCTGCGGCCGTTCCCCGGCTGCCAGGTCCATCCCTAAAACATGAACGCTGCCGCCGCCGTCCGGCGGGAGGAGCAGCATCTCCACCGGGTCGCCGTCATAGAAGTGGAACACCTCGTCGGACTTCAGCCGGTGCATGACCGAGCAGGACTGCGCCGTCAGCAGGAAATAGATGGCCGTGGAAAGGGCACGGGGGCCACCATAGCGCGCCGGCAGGTGCGGGGCGGCAACCGATTCCGCCGCGCGATAGGTCTCGGCATAAAAGCCCCCCTCGGGATGCGGCTTCAGGTTCAGTGATCGGATCAGGCTCTCAAGGGTCATGGCATGCGCTCCCCGCCCCGGCCCCGTTGCCGGCCTGCGAATGGTTGTTTTCTTTTCCGGCAAAATACCGTATAACCAGCCGAATTCCAAGAGGAGTCGCAACCATGGATCTCACCCAGATCGACCTGCCCGCCATTTCCGAACGCTACTACCGCACCTTCAAGCGGGAAAACCACGACCGCCCCCTGCTCAACGTGTCCTACCCGCTCGGGAAGAAGCAGGCGCTGCCGCCCGCCCCTCCCACCCTCCTGGAGACGTGGTTCAATTTCGACTGGCGCCTCGACTGCGCCGAAATCCAGCTGGCGAACACGGGGTTCATGCTCGAGGGCTTCCCCCAGGTCAACTGCAACCTCGGCCCCGACATCCTGGCCGCCTGCACGGGCAGCGAGCTTGAATTCGCCCCCTCCACCAGCTGGGCCAAGTTCCGGGTCAAGGACTGGGCCGCCGAGCCGCCCATCCGCTTCAATCCCGACAACTATTACTGGAAGCAGATGGCGGCCTTCCTGACCCTCAGCGCCACGCGGGGCAAGGGCAAGTGGCTGAACATGTCCGGCGACCTGCATTCCAACGGCGACGGCCTGGCCGCGCTGCGCGGGCCGCAGGACCTGCTGCTGGACCTCTACGACTGCCCCGCGGAAATCCACAAGCGGCTGGCCGAGTGCCACACCGTCTACGAAGCCATGCTGCAGGCGCACTTCGACATCCTCCACCCGCTCTCCGGCGGCTATAACTCCAGCTGGTGCAGCGCGGCCGTCAAGGGCCGGTTCGCCACCATCCAGAACGACTTCTGCTGCATGGTGGGGCCGGACCTGTTCGACGCGTTCTTCAAGGAATACATCGAAAAAGAATCCGCCGTCGTCGACTGCTGCATCTACCACCTGGACGGGCCCGGGGCGGTCCGGCACCTGGAATCGATCTGCCAGGCGCCCCACCTGGACCTGATCCAGTGGGTCCCCGGCGCCGGCAACAAGCCGGTCCGCGAATGGCCCGAGCTGCTGAAGCGGGTCCAGGAGCTGGGCAAGGGCCTGTGGCTCTACGGCACGCCCCAGGAACAGCTGGAGATGATGGAATTCCTCAAGCCCGAGGGCTGCATGTACAATGCCGGATTCGGCTCGAAGGAAGAAGCCGACGCGTTCGTGAAGAAAGCCGACGCCATCCAGAAAAACAAGCGGCCGGTCACGGTGCGCAAGCCGTAACAAAAGGGCTCGCGGTAGCTCGCCCCTCCAGCATGCATTCGCCTTTCATCCGGAGGGCCGAGCTCCCGCGAGGCCGCACGCGCCGGACGTTACATCAGGACTCGCGGGAGCTCGGCCCGGAGACCACCATCACCACGGCATCATTCCCGCCAATGCTGGCAACGCCATTGACCGGCTTCGTCCCGTGCCACGTCTCGACAACGCGCCACCCGTCGGCCATTGAAATGGGAACAGAAACGGGCTTCGACCCATAGTTCACCATCACCACAACCCGCTTCCCCTCCGCCAGGGGATGCTCGGTGATGCCCGTCACGGGAGATGAACACGCCACGACGCGGCCGGACGGGACCGTCCGGGCCATAGCCTGGTACAGCGCCGCGTAAAACGGAGCCCCTTCGCGATGAAAGGCGCCCGGCTGCTCGGCCAGCGCTTTTTCGATCGGGACAGACAGGAAAAAGAGATGCCCCTTCCCGTGCCGGACCGATGTGAAGGCCGGATTGCCGTCCGGCTCGCGCCCCAGCACCTCCGCCCGCACCGACTTCATCGTCAGGCGGATCGGGCTCGCCACCGAGAAGACCGGGGCGCCGGGCAACCCGTCCATGGCGATCACGGCCGGCCCCGCTCGCCGTTCGCGGGTCACGATTTCCAGCCCTGTGGCCTCCTTGAAGCCGGCCATGACGCCGTTGTCGTGCGACACATACAGCGTCGCGCCCTCCTCCACCCGTCCGAGCAGGTCCTGCCAAAGTTGCCGCGAGAACGACATCCCGCTCAGGCTGGGAAGCAGGTAAAACGGCGCCTCCCGCAGCGGCTGGTCGGCGAACTGGAATTCCAGATCCAGGCCGGCCTGCTTGGCCAGAACAAAGCTGCTGTAGGCCGCGCCCCAGCTATCCTGCCGCTCGGTCAGGAGGCAGACCCCGTCGACCACCCGCGGGGGAAGCGCGCGGATCGGAAGCCCGTCAAGCAGGGCGGCGAAACGGGTCATCTCCCCCACCATCGGCTTGAGGCGGCGGTCGGAACGGAACAGCCCCAGCTCCCGCTCGGCCGAGCACCATTCATACGGAGGATGCGTCAGGTGGCCCTGGTCGTAGGCGCACCACCAGAGCATGCCGTGGCAGCCGTTCGCCCAGAGGGAAAAGAGCGTGGAGCGAACGAAATCGGCGGCCACCGCCTCGCTGCAGATCACCGGGCCCAGCGTGCCCAGCTCCTCGGCAAAGCAGGGCTTGCCCCCGATATCCTCGTAAAGCCGGCTCTCGGCCGTGGCGTGCAGCCCCGTCCGGATGGTGTTCACGGGATCCTGGTCGCAGTGGGGCGTAAACACGGGATAGGGATGCGTGGTGAGGACGTCCATCAGCTCGGCCTGGTCCTGGATGCGCCAGGACGCGGCCGAGTCGGGCTTCAAGCCGTGCATGCCCGAAACAACCGGGCGGGAGGGATCCGCCGCGCGGATGGCGGCGGACAGGTGGGACGACCAGGCCCAGGCCTCGTCGGCCGAGGCGACGGGCGCCATGCAGTTGCACTCGTTCCCCAAATCCCACGCAGCGACCGCCGGATGACCCTTGAACCGGCGGACAAACACGCGCACGAACCGGATCTGCCAGCGGATCGCCACGGCGTCCGTCAGCACGTTCCGCCCCTCCAGCGCGGGCGGCACGAACAGCCGGCCGCTCATCCAGCCGGTCACCAGCCCCACCACCAGCTTCAGCCCGTGCCGGCCGGCCATGTCCGCCAGCGCCTCGAAACGGTCCAGCATGACGGTCGACACGCCGGCCTGCCCGGCTTCGTCCGCCCCCAAAGGCGCGTCGCCCCGGCGGATCTCAACCGGGTGGCCATGATACCCGGTCAGGGCCTGGATGGGCTGGAAATCGGGCCAGAGCGGGAACACCCGCAGCACCCGGAGCCCGGCCTCCGCCATCTGCCGCAAATCGGCATCCACCACGTCGGGCCGCCAGTCGGCCCACATGCGGGTCCCCGCATGCGACGCCCAGTAATTGCAGCCCAGGAAAAAACGGTCGTCTAGGCCGGTTGTCCTCGAACGCGCCTGTTGCATGCGGTGCTCCCTGATTTCAAGTCGGTGGTGTGATCAGCTTTTCGGCCAGCCAGGCCAGATTGGCGGCCAGGCTTTCCATGACCGCCTCGCCCGTGGCGCCGGCGCGCACGGCGATGCCTGCCGTCTCGTACTCATTGGCATACCCCTGGGCGCCGGGCACGACGATATCCTGGGCGGGAAACCAGGCCAGAAGCCGCTGCAGGCTGTGCCGGGAAACCTCCGTGGCCACGACAGCCACGGGAGCGCCGATCTTCCGGGAAAAGACCCGACTGCCGGCCCGGGACACGCTGGCGGCGCGCTCCAGGAGGTGCTTGAAGTCCGGATGCGCGGCGCCCGAGTCGACCGGCGCGCCGATCAGCAGCACATCGGCTTTCCGCATGGCCGTGAAGAAGGCGGCGAAATCGTCTCCCTCGATGACGCAGCTGCCGTTCTGGCGGGTTCCGCAGCCGCCGCACTGGCGGC
Source organism: uncultured Verrucomicrobiota bacterium (assembly GCA_964481675.1). Taxonomy (GTDB): domain Bacteria; phylum Verrucomicrobiota; class Kiritimatiellia; order CAIKKV01; family CAIKKV01; genus CAIKKV01. Next base: position 12,380 of record CAYZVY010000012.1, on the reverse strand, counting down.
AGGGAAACACTTTTTTCCACTGCATCGGAATCAGGCTGCCGGCCATGCCGCGCTTCTTCAGATGCTCCAGGGCATGTTTCAGGAGCCCCTCGGTCTTCCCCCCGATATGGCGGCTCCCGCAGATCGCCACCGCGTTCATGGCGCCTTCCGTTTTCCGGGCGGCAGGCACTCGGGCCGGGCAATCACGCCCCAGGCCCGGCCCCCGTTGGTGGCCAGCGCAAACAGCACGGTGTTCAGCCCCTTCTTCCAGGCCGCCGGGCAGGCATACCCGTCCCCCACGGCCGGATTGGTGGCCGCCGGCTCGCACGCGACGGCTTTCCCGTTGACCCACACCTTCACAGGCCCGTCGGCGCCGAAGAGCAGCCGGCCGCGGCCGCCCGATTTCAGCACCACCTCGCCCTTCACATAAAGCAGTCCATCGGCACCTTGGTGCATCCGCCGGATATCCGCCAGGCCAATCTCCTCCTGGACCGAAACGGGGACAAACGTCAGCAGGGCGGGCGGCGGCTTGACGGACCGGATCGAGGCCGGCGCCCGCACCAGCGCGGTGGCCTGCCAGCTGCGGATAAACCCCCTGCCTGCGGCCGGAGCCTCCCGGTTGATCTGCGCGCTGACCGCGTCCAGCGTCAACGCCGGCAGAGCCTTCGCCGGGAGCTTGCGCAACCGCGCCTCCAGGCCGAGCAGATAATCGCGGTGCACCGCGGCCCGCTGCAGGTCCACGCCCGCGCCGCCATAGGCCTTGTACCCCTCCTTCAGCCGGCCCATCACGCCCGCCAGCACGTCCTGCACGTCCCGCACGGCCGCCAGCGCCGCCGCCTTGTCACCCTTGCGCAGAGCCTCCTGCAGCCGCCCCTTCCGGCTCACGCGGACCCCGTGGTACAGGATAATCCACCCGGGCATATCCAGCAGCCGCAGCGTGTCGGCATTGCGGCGCGCCGCCTTTTTGAACTGGCCGGCCCGCCGGATGATCGACTCGCCGATGCCCTCATAATCCAGCGTGATCTGGAACAGGCTCAGAGGATATCCGGGCCGCTCGTCAAAAAACAGGGCGCTGTCCAGGAAATAGGGGCGGCGGCCCGTCGGGGCCGACTCCGCCAGCCCGGCCACGTCGGAATAGCCGTCCTCCTCGACGCCCCAGAAGCGGCGGGCAAAGCGCCGGCCCCAGGCGGGATAGTCGTGCGGCTCGTCGGTCCAGCCCCGCTCGCAGGTGAGCGCCTGGAACGTCCAGTAGTTATCGAGGAACTGCCCGCGGTAATATTCCCAGTTCGTATTGATCGCGCCGGTGGCGCCCGCGCGCAGGGCGTTTTCCTGCGTCTCCACCACCCAGAGATGGCCCCGGTTCAGCGGAATGGAATCGTGCCAGTAGATGTTCGAGGCGCTCGCCATGTGCACCTCGAACCCCTTCTTCACCAGGTGCGCGGTGGTCCCGGCGTAAGGCGCGGTGTAATGCCAGTCGGTGATCAGGATGTCGCGGTCCACCTTCGCGAGGGCGGCCTCGGCCTCCTCGGGTTTCCCGCCGTTGGCGGCGTCGAGTTGCGGGAACGCCGCGCGCGACAGGAACTTGTCGCCGTAGATCATGGTCCGGGCATGGTGCTTCTTCACCTCGCCGTTCAGCCAGTTCAGGTGATCGGCCAGCAGCAGGTGCGCGGGCCCGGCGGCGCGGCAGCGGGGACAGACGCCGGAGTGCGATTCGTCGTAGCCCACATGGATGTAAGGAGGCTTGAACGCGGCCGCCACGTCGGCGATGAGCCCCGCCAGGAACGGCCGCGCCCGGGGATGGGTCGGGCAGAGGTTATAGGGGTTCCCGGGATCCTCGCGCATCTCCGCATACGGGCCGTGGAGGAAATGCTCCATGTGGCCCATGGTGGGAATCTGGGGGATGAGGGTGACGCCGTAGATCGCGGCGAACTCGCACAGCTCGCGGGCCTGCGCCGGGGTCATGACGCGGGGAGGCACGATCTCGGGCGCGCTGGGATAGGCGAACTTGTTCTCCAGGTACAGGTGCAGCGTGTTGCCCTTGAACGACGCGAGGTTTTCGATCACCCGCTTCAGGTGCGCGGGCCGGTACTCCATCTCGCGGGCCAGATCCACGTGCATGCCGCGGGTCGGAACGCGGGGCCAGTCCATGAGGCGGATCCGGGGCAGCGAGCCCGCGTCGTCGCCGTCCTCCAGCAGCTGGCGGAGCGTCTGGAACGCGTGGCGCAAGCCGGCCGGAGAGGCGGCGATGAGGCGGATGCCGCCCTCGTCGATGTCAATCCCGTAGGCTTCCGCAACAAGGGCCGGGGATAACCGGACGCCCCCGGGCCGCCAGGCCGGGTCGAGGGAGGCAATCGCTTCCACGGTCGCCTCGGAGACCGCGCGCATCCAGGGCGCAAACAGGCGGTCGGTCAGCGCGTCGAGCCGGAGGGACTCCTCGATGTCGACACCCGAGTCGAGGAACAGGCTGAGGCTGCCCCTCCAGGGCAGCCGGCCGTCGAGCGTTTCAATCCGGCGCGGGCGGGGAAGCAACTGGTCCCAGGCTTTCGACATACGACCTCCATGAAGTACCGCGTACTGTATCAGAGGAACGCCCCGGGCGAAATATCAATTCGCGCCGCTTGGCCCGCCTCCCCGCTGGGCAATCCACCCCCGCGTGTCCCTGTCATCCTAAAAAGTCCAGGTCAGGATCAGGGTTGGCAGGCCCGCGCCGTTGCTGTATGATGGGCCGTCAAATGGAGCCTTATCCAACATGACCCCGAGCGAACGCGTCCTGGCCGCCATCGGCCGGCATCGGACCGACCGCGCGCCGGCGGATTACCAGGCCTGGCCCTCGGTGACCGCCCGGCTGATCGCCCGATTGGGGGTCAAGGACCAGGAGGGCCTGCTCCAGGCGCTCGGCGTGGACATGCGCCGGGCCCCGGTGAACTATTACCTGCCCGCGTCCCAACCCGACGCCGACGGCTACGTGCGCGACATGTGGGGCGCCCGCAAACGGCCCGAACCCCGGACGGACGGCAGGCCGAACTGGATCTCGCCGTTCAACGAGGGCACCACCGTGGACGACGTCCACGCCCACGCCTGGCCCGACCCCTCCGCCCTCGATTTCCGGGAGCCGATCCGGCAATTCAAGGCCTGGCAACCCGACTATGCCACCTACGGCGCGCCCTGGTGCCCCTTTTTCCATGAAGCCGGCTGGCTGATCGGACAGGAAAACTTCTACGTCTGGATGGGGACCAAGCCGGACGTGGTGGAGGCGATCGTCAACCGCATCGTCGACTATGAAGTCGAGGCCACCCGCCGGTTCTTCGAAGAGGCGGCGGGCTGCGTGGACATCGCCTATTTCGGGAACGACTTCGGCACGCAGCGGGGGCTGTTCGTCTCGCCCGCCATGCATGACCAATTCCTCCGCCGGCCGCTCCGGCGCTTCTTCGACACGGCCCGCTCCTTCGGCTGCCGGGTCATGCAGCACTCCTGCGGCTCGGTGCGCGAACTGATCCCCTCATTCATCGAGGACGGGGTGGACATCCTGGACCCGATCCAGGTCCGCGCCGAAGGCATGGCGCTCGACAGCCTGGTCCGGGATTTCGGCTCGCGCCTGGCCTTTCACGGCGGAGTGGATACGCAGGAAACGCTCCCCTTCGGCACGGCCGCGGACGTGCGGGACCAGGTGCGCGGCTACCGCTCGCTCACCCGGGAGCAGGGCGGCTACCTCCTGTGCGGCAGCCAGGAACTGATCGACGACATTCCACTCGATAACATTCTGGCCATGTACGACGAAAACCAAAAGGGATGACCATGAAAGTCTGCATCGTTGGCGGTACGGGCAACATCAGCACCCCCATCACGCGCCTGCTGGTGGAGTCGGGCCACCAGGTGACCCTCTTCAACCGCGGCAAGGGCACGCCGCCCCCGAAAGGCGTAACGGTCATGACGGGCGACCGCCAGGACCGGCCCGCGTTCGAGGCGGCCATGCAGGCGGCCCGTTTCGACGCCGCCATCGACATGATCTGCTTCACGGCCGACGACGCCGCCAGCACCATTCGCGCCTTCCGCGGCATCAAGCACCTCATTTTCACGTCGACGGTTTGCACCTATGGCGTGGACTACGACTGGCTGCCGGTGACCGAGGACCACCCCCTCCGCCCCACCACGGACTACGGCCGCAACAAGGTGGCGGCGGGCCGGGTCTTCATGGAGGCGTTCTACCACGAGGGCTTTCCCGTCACCATCATCCGCCCCTCCACCACCTTCGGACCCAAGTGGAACATGCTGCGCCAGATCGCCTGGGAGGCGGGCTGGGTGGACCGCGTCAAGAAAGGCAAGCCCATCGTGGTCTGCGGCGACGGCCGCGCGCTGCACCAGTGGCTGTACGTCGACGACGCCGCGCCCGCCTTCGCGTTCGCCCTGGGGCGCGACCGCTGCATCGGCCAGATGTACAACATGATGAAGAACGAGTTTGGCTCCTGGGCGGATTACCACAGGACCGCCATGCAGGTGATCGGCCGCGAGGTGGAGTTGGTCGGCGTGCCGCTGGCGACGCTGTCGGCGGCCAAGACGCCCAACGTGGGCATCTGCGAGACGATCTTCTCGTACAACACCATCTACAGCCCCGACAAACTCATGCGCGACGTGCCGGAGTTCCGCCCCCGAATCTCGCTGAAGGAAGGCCTCGCCCGCGTACTGGAAGCCATGGAGCGCGAGAACCGCATTCCCGACTCGGACAAGGAGACGTGGGAGGACAAGCTCATCGCCGCCCAGCGGAAGGTGGGCGAACGTCCATGCGCCGACTGAGCCGCTTCGGCAGTAGTCTGACTCCCGTTGGCTCCGCTGTTTTCCAGACTCACCACGGAGGCACGGAGACACAGAGAAGAACAGATCGCGGAGACTCGCGAATGCCGTCAGACCGTTTTGGTACTGATTTGTTCATGGTGGCCCATCGTTTCGCGTCCGGTCTTCCGCCATTCGCTCGCGACTCTTTTTGAGGAAAAGGAGTTTTGATCTCCGCTCTTTCCCCAAGAAGAGGTTGAGAAAACGGAGGAATGGACCGGGGCTCTGGCCGGGCCAGCCGCCGTTTTCGAATCTCCGTGATCTGTCTTTCTTCTCCGTGTCTCCGTGCCTCCGTGGTGAATCTTTTCTTCGGCCCGCTGGCGCTCTGACAAACGGCAACTGAAGGTCCGATATGGCAGTATTCATCAACCCGGACCCTGAACCCTGGATCATCCAGGGGGCCAAGGGGCAATACGGCCTCACGTGGGACGATCATGTCCAGGCCGCCTTCGGACCCTGGCGTTTCGACTCGTGGGAATGGCCAGTTTACGCGCTTGCCGCCACCATTGTTCTTGAATTATTCCTGATCCTGTTTTTGATTCATCTTTTCAGGAAACGGCACGGGGATCATTCCGGACTTTCGCTCCTCTTTTCATTGAAGTTGCTGAAAGGTTTTGCCTGGGCCTTTCCGATCGCCCTTGTCTCCTGCGTCCTGGGGGCGTCTCTTGACATCCTGATCGGCGGGATTCAAAGACGACACAATCCTCCTTCAGACAAGTCGATCCACATCCACATCGAATCGTCCAACCGCCTGTCGTTCGCCGGCTGCCGCATGGCTACAAGCCTGGGGACGAACATCATGAAATACGCCGCACACGAAGGGGCCACAAATTTCCCCGTCTTTCTCCATACATCAGCGTCGAATGCGGGATCCACCTCCGCCGGCCTGATAGACGGACTTGAAAAAATGGGGTATAAGCAGTTTGTCCTGATCGTGTCCAATGAAACTGCGGATGCCGATCCGAATCCTTAGTCAAGCCCCTTGATCAGGCCCATGGTTCTCTGATTGTGGGGGTTCATTTTTGAAACAGCTCGGCCAGGACAGCAAGGACGCGGTCGCCGGTTACGGGCGACAGGTGCCCGAGATTTTTAACCAATCGCCCTTTGTCCACCGTTCTGATCTGATCCAACACGATATGCCCCTCCAGCCCTTGAAAGGTGCACTCCACCCGTGTCGGGTAGTGCCGTCCTTTGGTGGTCATCGGAGCGATCATGACGGTTCCGATGTGGTGGTTCATTTCGTCCGGAGAAATAATCGCGCATGGGCGGGTCTTTTTAATTTCATGCCCGATTGTGGGATCGAGGCTGACCAGAAAGACATCGAACCGGTTCACTTCCATTCCCACTCCTCCACATCCCAACGTGTCGAAAGGGGCGCAGTATCCAGGAGTTTATCGTCCCCCAGCCGGGCCATCTGTTTGAAGGCCTTTCCCCAACCGGAACGAGGCTGCCGGGGCGCATGAATCAGGATCATGGAATCCCGGACATCCATCTCAACCACCCCCGACAGTCCGCACTGTTCGATAAACGGCTTCGGAATCCGCACGCCGCGCGAATTCCCGATGGAAATCAGTGTTGTTTTCATGCCTCTAAAGTACTCACATTGTGATTACTCGTCAAGCACGACAAACGCCGACGCGCCCAGGCCACCGCCCGGATAGCGGAAATGATAGACGAACGCCTCCCTCTTGTGGCAAGATTCCTCATTATTCATCATCAAACCGATAGCCCCCGAACGGAGCCCGCCATGAGCGAACCCACCCTGAACCCGACCGTCATCATGAAGACCAGCAAGGGCGACCTCACCATCCGCCTGTTCGGCGACAAGGCGCCATTGACCGTGGCCAATTTCCTGCGCTACGTGGACGAGGGCTTCTACAACGGCACCGTCTTCCACCGCGTCATCGACGGGTTCATGATCCAGGGGGGCGGCTTCGGCAAGGACATGAAGCAGAAGTCCTGCCATACGCCCATCCGCAACGAGGCCAAGAACGGCCTGAAAAACAGCCGCGGCACCCTGGCCATGGCCCGCACGAACGTGGTCGACAGCGCCACCGCCCAGTTCTTCGTCAACGTGGCCGACAACGCCTTCCTGGACCACAAGTCAGCCGACGCGCAGGGCTTCGGCTACTGCGTCTTCGGCGAAGTCACCGCCGGCATGGAAACCGTGGACGCCATCCGCAAGGTCCGCACCGGCACCAAGGGCGGATTCCAGGACGTCCCGCTCGAGACGGTCGAAATCATCAGCGTCACGCGCGCGGAACCCGCGGCATGAAAGCCTGGGTCCTCTTTCCGCTCATCTTCCTGGCCGGCCTCGTGATCGGCGGACTCCAGCCAAAAGGCGAAATCCGCCGCCTCCGCCAGGAGCTGGACACCCGCAAGAAAGCGGAACAGGCCCCGGCCCCCCGGGAGCGCCAGCTGGCCAGCTTCCTCAGCATGCTGCCCGTGGATACGCCGCGGCACGACGACCCGCCCGCCTACACCCACGACGCCGGCAACGCCGCCACGCAGATCCTGATGACGGCCACCGGCCTGGTGGCGGAAACGGGCGGCACCAACCACTGGCAGACCATGACGCCGGCGGAACGGACCGCCGCCTTCCAGGCCCGCCTGGACCAGGCCGCCGAGGCCTGGCGCCTGCGCGCGGAAATCGCCCGCGGCACCTTCGCCTCCAAGACCGGCTTCACGAAAACGGACATGGACAATTTCGACGTGCTCATGGTCTCCATGAACGTCCGGCTCGAGGACCTGTTCAAGCAGACGGCCAAGCAGATCGAGGACGGCACCGAATTCACACCTGAGACGGGCGTCCGGCTGATGAACGGGCTCACCCAGTCCATGGTCCTGACCTACGACGAAATGGACCGCAAGCTTCCCGCCACCTGGCGCACCGACGCCGGCACCTCCTTCGATCTCGTCACCTATGTGGACCCCAAGGTGGTCCAGCCCCTGGTCAAAGTCCAGGACAAGCTGCCGAAGCCCGGGCAGGGGCGGGGCCGGTTCGGCGGAGGCCCGCCCGGCGGGCCGTTCCACCCATGAAGCGCTTTCTCCAGCATCTGGCCATCCTGACCCGGTTTGAGCTGGCCGACGCCATCCGCAGCCGGCGCGCTGCGGTGGTGCTTCTCCTGTACCTGGCGGCCGCCCTGCTCTCCACCAACGCCTTCGTCACGGCCATCCAGAAGCTGGAAACCCAACTCGCAAGCATCCTGCAGCTGGAAGCCAACAGCCCGGGCGCCATGGCGGACGCCCTGTGGAAATCGGCCCGCTTCCGCCAGATGATCGGCTCCCTGATCGGCGACCGCGAGGTGGCGCAGGGCCTGATGGGCATGCCGCCTATCGCCCTGCTCTACGGCTTCCTGGCCTTCTTCTACACCCCCTTCTTCGTGCTGCTCACGGCCACACCCCGCGTGGCGGGCGACGTCTGGTCGGGCGCCGCCCGGTTCGTCCTCTTCCGCACCTCCCGGGCGGCCTGGGTGCTGGGCAAGCTCTTCGGCCAGGCCCTGCTGGTCCTGCTGGCGATCCTCCTGGGCGCGCTCGGCGCCTGGTGCCTGGCGCGCTTCCGGCTCGAGGGCATGGATGGCCTGGCCGCGGCGCGGGGCATGGCCGTGATGGCCGGCAAGGCCTGGATCTTCTCGCTCCCCTTCCTCGGCCTCGCCATCGGCATTTCGCAGCTGGTGCGCTCGCCCAACACGGCCAACGCGATCGGGTTCATCGCCTGGCTTGGCACCGGCATCCTCGCCGTCATGGCCAAGCATTTCGCGGGCGACGGAGTCCGGCAACTCTGGGACCTGGTGCTCATGCTGGTTCCCCAGGGCTACCAGCTCGATCTGTGGCGCCTCGACGCCCTCTCCCTGGCCACGGCCACCACCACCCTCCTGGCACTGGGCGCCGCCTACACGGCCGCCGGCTTCGCCGTCTTCTCCCGGAGGGACCTGTGAAAGCCGCCCTGGTCATGTCCGCTGTCGTCAAGTGCTACGGCCGCCGCCGCGCTCTCGACGGGCTCACGCTGTCGATCCCGGAAGGCTGCATCTGCGGCCTCATCGGCAGCAACGGCGCCGGCAAGACGACCGCCCTGGCCGCCGTCGCCGGTCTCCTGAAGACCGACTCCGGCTCGATCGACGTCCTGGGCCTCGGCCCGTTCGATCCGTTCAAGCACGCCGGAAAACTCTCGCTGCTGCCCCAGGATTCCGTCATGCCGCCCGAGTCCTCCATCCGGGAACTGATGGAACACTACGCCCTGCTCCAGGGCGTGCCCCCGGCGCAGGTGGCGCACGACACACGGGACGCCATCGAGCGGGTCCACCTGCTCGACCGGTTCGACGGCCCCACGCGGACGCTCTCCCACGGCATGAAGCGGCGGGTCATGATCGCCCAGTCCTTTCTCGGCGCCCCGCCGCTGGTGATGCTCGACGAGCCGCTGAACGGGCTGGACCCGCGCGAAGTGGCGGGCGCCCGCGAGCTGCTGGCGGGCCTGAAAAACCGGCAGACGGTCATCATCAGCTCGCACAATCTGGCCGAGATCGAGAAGATCTGCGACCATGTGGTCTTCATCGAACAGGGCAAGACCGTACACGCGGGGCCGCTCCAGTCGGTCACCGGCAACCGCCAGATCCTCTGGTATGAGCTGGACGGCACGGCCCTCCCGCTGGACCGGCTGCATGACCGCCTGCCCCAGGCCGAATTCACGCTGGCGGAGGACGGCCGCCACCTGCGCTGCCGCTTCGACGCCGAGCGGCTGACCGCACCCGACGTGAACCGCCTGGTCCTGACGGAGCTGCTGCAAAGCGGCATCGGCATTGTCAGCGTCCGGCAGGGCGACGGGCTGGAAGCCGTCTACCTGGAAAAATCGAAAACATCATGAGCGCGGATACACGCCCCTATACGGCCGGCGAGGAGCTGGCCAACAGCCTCACCCATGGCATCGGAGCCGCCTTTGGCGCGGCGGCGCTGGCCCTGCTGGCCGTCTTTTCAGCCCTGAACGGCAACGCCTGGCACATCGTGAGCTGCTCGATCTACGGGACCACGCTCATCCTGCTCTATACCGCCTCCACGCTCTATCACGCCATTCCCTTCCCGCGCGCCAAGCGGGTGCTCAAGATCGCGGATCACGCCTCCATCTTCCTGCTGATCGCGGGAACCTACACGCCGTTCCTGCTGGTGACCCTGCGGGGCCCCTGGGGCTGGTGGCTCTTCGGCGCGGTCTGGGCGATCGCCGCGGCGGGCATCGTCATGAAACTGTTCTGGACCGGCCGGTTCCGTTACCTGTCGACGGGCCTTTACCTGGCCATGGGCTGGATCGTCATGATCGCGCTTAAGCCGCTGGTCTGCAGCCTGCCGACGGGCGGCCTCGTCCTGCTGGGCGCGGGCGGGCTTCTCTACACGCTCGGCACGATCTTCTATCTCCGGAAAACCATGCCCTTCGGCCACGCCATCTGGCACGGCTTTGTCCTGGCCGCCAGCATCTGCCACTTCTTCAGCATTCTGCTGTATGTGATTCCGTAAACCGGCGCCGGGCCGTGTGACCGATCACTAAACTGACCCCTGCTCCCTCTTTCTCCCTCACGCGAACTCCAGGCACCGTTTCCTGAAATGCAGATAATCCTGGTACGACACCTCCTCGGGCACGCCGTGGTCGCAGGTGGGAATGTACCCGCCGCGCTTCTGCATGGCGGGAAAGATGCGGTCCACCAGGCGGTCGATGGCGGCCTTGCCCCTGGCCAGCTCGCGCTTGTCCACGCCGCCGCACAGTACCAGGTCCGGGTACTGCCGCCCCACCTCCACCACGTCGCACCCCGAGGCCACCTCGAACGGGCTCATCACATCCATGCCCAGCTCCCGGTACAGCGGAATCGTGGGATTCGCGAAGCCGTCGGTGTCGATCTGGAAATACAGGTGCCGGGTCTTGTCGATCTGCCGCCCCTTCATGTTCGCGATCAGCTGCCGGTAGTAAGGGACCAGGAACTCGCGCATCATGTCGGGTGAGATCAGCGACCCGTGGTTGTAGCAGATGTCCTCCCCGAAAAAGAGCTCGTCGAAGGTCACGTATTTCTGGTGCTCGGCGATGATCGCGTCGGCCAGCTCAAACCAGGTCTTCATGCAGTCGTGGATCAGGTCCGGCGCGTCGTGGAACTGGAGCAGCACATCGCCCGGCCCCATCAGGCTGCGCAGGTACATGTAGCCGCCAATGACCCGCTGGCTGACGAAGGCGCCCTTCCCGATCGGCGCGCGCCCGTTCTCGGCCCACTGGGGGATGTCCTTGTAGCGGGCGGGGGTCCTGGGATCGAGCCGCCACTTGACGTTCTCCTCCCACGTCTTCCAGTCCTTGACGGGATGATCGACGTACTCCGGCATGAACCCGCTGCGGCGGCCCTTGAAATAGAGCACATGGCGCCCGGCTGTGTCGCGCACGATTTCATGCGCCCCCCGGTCCTCAAGGATCTCCTCCTTGAACACGGGAGAGAAGCCGGCCGTGGTCCAGCCCAGGCCCATGAAATCGTAATCGCCCGGCGGATCGTAGCCGAACAGGACCTCCCGCGGCACATCCTGGGGCATGCCCTGCGCCTTCCAGTTCTCGAGGCAGTAGAAGCCGAATTCCTTCTGGAAGAAGCCGGCGCCGGGCCGGATGGCATAGGCATCCCGCATCTTGCGGGGCCCCAGACCCATGGCCTCGCGGGGAACCATCCGATGAATGCCATCGGCAGGGGAAAGCGGCTGCGTCATGAGAACTCCTTCATGGTTGAAGCACTTCGCGGATGGCCGCCTCGATGGCGGCCTGCTGCACCTGCGTATCGTGGCAGTTGCCCTTCGGGCGGGTATTGGAAACGGCCAGCACCGGCTTGGGAAAGGAGGCCAGGATGCCCTCCATCAGCTCCTTCTCGCAGGCCACCGCCACCACGGCCGACACCCACGGCTCCTTGACCGCCGCCATGGCCTGCCGGCCGCCCGACGCCACCACGCACCGGATGCCGAACCGCCCCGCCAGCTCCTTCAAATCCTTCACCGGACACAGCCCGCAGCCCTTGCACGCCTCCACCCCGGAGTTCAACCGCTGCCCGCAGGCGCTCGCCTGGAGGCAATGCGCAGCCAGGAGCAGCAGGCGGTCCGGAGCCACGCGGACCCGGCGCCACCGCGTCAGCCGGTTGTTGAACCGGATCAGCGCCGCCTGAAGCATTGTACTTGGACTCGCCATATCGCTCCTGTATAGTGACCCAATCTACAGGGGACACGCCATCGGGTCAAGCTGGAGCGGAGGGGCGCATTCCTTCGCGGGAGACATCATATGGGACCGTCTTCGGAATCCAAACATGTCGTCGTGGTCGGCGCGGGCCCCGGCGGGCTGACCGCCGCCATGATCCTCGCCCACCGCGGTTTCCGCGTCACCGTCTGCGAAGCGCGCGAGCGCGTGGGCGGACGCAACGCCGAAATCCGGCTCGGCCCCTACGTGTTCGACACCGGCCCCACCTTCCTGATGCTCAAGGCGATCCTCGAGGAGGTGTTCCGCGAAGCCGGCGCCGACCTCAACACGGCTCTCCAGGTCGACACGCTCAACCCCATGTACCGCCTGCAGTTCCGCG
>CAYZVY010000011.1:20796-38787 GCA_964481675.1 uncultured Verrucomicrobiota bacterium | reverse complement strand
CCCCGTAGCGGGTATCCCATCCGGAAGTCCCGCCCGTGACGGCAGCCTGCACCGCCTTGATGGCCTGTTCGGCCGTTGCCTCGGGGTGACGCTGGAAGTAGAGGCCCAGGATGTGGGCGGCGTAGGCGGTTGAAACCGACGTTCCCGCGGCCATGGTGGAGGTGCCCGGGATGGGCGCATAACCGGGAGCCGTCAGGCTCACGAAATCGCCGAAATTGGACCAGGAGGCCGGCTTGCCGTCCGCACCCGCCGCGCCGACCGCCAGCACGTTCGGGAAGGCAGCCGGATAGACCGGTTGACCGGTGGGCGTGTTCCCGGCCGCCGCCACCACCACGATTCCCTGCCGGGTTGCCTGCCCCAGCAAGTCCTTCATGTAGAGGCTGTCCATGTCGGACCCCCAACTCAGGCTGACCACGCGCACGTTTCCGGACAGGGCCGCCTGGAGGCTGTCGAGGAGCGTGTCGCTGGCCACAAAATTGCCCTGGCCCGCGATGCGGATGGACAGCACCGGCAGCAGAGGGTCCGTGGCCGAAGCGGCGCCGTAGGGCTGGATCCGCCCTTCGGCCAGGAGCCCCATTTGCGTGCCGTGTCCGTTGAGATCCACGGGCGCGGCGGAATCGCCGGCGACATCCAGCCAGGAGATCAGCGGGTCGCCGGTGTTCCCGAATCCCGTATCGAGCACAGCCACCACCGGCCCTCCGGCCGCCGCCTGTCCGGCCGCCGGCCGGAGCGCGGGCGCACCGGGTCCGGCGGACGGCAGGGCGCCGGGCTGCGGAAGCCGGTAGACGTAATTGGGCTCGGCCGACGCGATCAGGTCGTCCTGCGCCAGTTCCCGCGCCAGGCGGGGAATGTCGCTATCGGGGGGGAAGGCGATCTTGTACAGGCCCAGGGCGGGCTGGCTGCCCGCCACGCGGCCGCCAAATCGGGCGATCAGCGCCAGGAACCGGTCGGCGGAAGCGCCCGGCTTCACGCGCAGCAGCAGTTCGCCCGCCATGAATTCGCGCAGGCGCATCCGGTTGGTGGAGAGTCCCGAAGGCGGGGCAAGGGCCTGCGCGGCCTCCTTCCGGCCCGGCTTGTACACCTGGAGCTCCTCCAGGACGGGGATGGGCCCCAAAGGCCCCTTGACCTGCTTCCAGACGGCAAGATAATCGCAATCCGTCAGGAGCGTCCGCAACACTTTTTCGGCATCCAGACGGGTGACGGCGAGGGTGACCGTGCCCGTGACGGCCGGATCCAGCCGAACCCGCACGCCCTGGCGCGCGAAGGCGGCCAGGACGTCCCGCACGGGCTCCTGCTCGGCCTGCAGCGACAGGAGGTCGCCCTCAATGCGCAGCAACGCGCCTGGCGCGGGCCAGCTAAGCGCGCCCAGAAGCAGGCCGGCGGCGGCGAAAAGGCATTTCATGCTGTTCACTTTTTCAGTATACAGGGAAAGGGCGGGTAGGGCAAGATAACGGAATGAAGCAGCGTCATAGTCATCTGGTGGGAGTGGCGGGCGTCGGCATGAGCGGACTCGCCCGGGCATGCCTGGCGCAGGGCGATCGGGTTTCCGGTTCGGACCGGTTCTGGGACACGAACCAGAACCGCGAGGTGCTGGACAAGCTGGCGGCCTGCGGGGTGACCCTGCATCCGCAGGACGGGTCGGGCGTCACGCCCGGGACCGACCGCGTGGTGGTCAGCACGGCGATTGAGGAGGAGAATCCCGACGTCAAGGCCGCCCGCGCGCTGGGGATTCCGCTGATGCACCGGGCGGCCATGCTGGCCGACCTGGTCGGCTCGTCGCCCTGCGTGGCGATCACCGGCACCTCGGGCAAAACAACCGTCACCGGCATGGTGGGCTGCCTTTTGGAAGGATTGGGCGCCGATCCGATGGTGGTGAATGGCGGAGCCGTGTTGAACTGGGTGACGCCGCGGGAGATCGGAAATGTGCGGGAAGGGCGCGGGCCATGGGTGATTGAAGCCGACGAGAGCGACAAGTCGCTGATGCGGTTCCATCCCGACCGGGCCATTGTCACCAATATTTCGGGCGACCATTTCAGCGCCGAGGAGGCAGCCGCCCTGTTCGCTGATTTCGGGAAGCAGGTTAGCACGGGCGTGATTGGCCCGCTGGACACGCTTCCGGGCGGCCCGTCTTTTGTGCCCGTGCTGGACCGGGACGGGTCGACGTTCGTCATGGATGGAATCCCGGTCCGCGTGCCGGTGCCGGGTCGGCACAACGCCGAGAACGCCTTCCAGGCGCTCAGCCTGTGCGTGGCGATGGGGTATGAGCTGAAACGCGCCGTGGCCGTGCTGGCGCGTTTCAAAGGCATTGCCCGGCGCCTGCAGACGGCCGGTATGGCGGGAGGCGTCACGGTGATCGACGATTACGCGCACAATCCCGCCAAGATCGAGGCGGCGTGGTCCACGATCAAGCCGCACTACAAGCGGGTGCTGGGCGTCTGGAGGCCGCACGGCTTCACGCCGCTAGCGGTCATGGCGGAGGCGATGGCGGAGCTGTTTCCGAGGCTGTGCGCGGACGGCGGGCGGATCTACCTGCTGCCGGTCTATTATGCGGGGGGCACGGTGAACGCCAAGGTGACGTCGGCCGACCTGGCGGCGCGGTTGGTGAAGGCCGGTGCTGCGGCGGAGGTCTGTGACGATTTCAACGCGCTGGAAAACGCGCTGGTCCGGGAGGCGCGGGACGGGGATGCCGTGCTGGTGATGGGCGCCCGCGATCCGGATCTGCCGGGGTTTTGTGCGGGGCTGGTCCGCCGTTTTGCGGAACTTAAAAGGGGACCGGGAGCCCCAGCGGTATGAATTTGAGCGCCTTAGGATGGGATCGCTGGTTCGAGAAGCACGCGGCGGGCATGCTCATGCCCGGGCAGAGCGTGGCGCGGGTCATGGCGGTCGACCGGGATGCCGTCGTGGTGCGGGGGGAGCACGGGGACATGGCGGCGGAACTCTCGGGGAAGCTCCGGTTTTCCGTCCAGTCCGCCGTCGACTTGCCCTGTGTGGGCGACTGGGTGTGCGTCCGGCGCCATGCGTCGGGCGGTCCCGCGCTCATCCAGGCGGTCCTGCCGAGGAAGACGTTCCTGCGCCGCAAGAATCCCGGCAAGACCATGGACGGCCAGATGATCGCGGCCAATATCGACGTGGCGTTCATTGTCCAGGCCTGCCAGTACGATCTCAACATTCCGCGGCTGGACCGCTACCTGGTGATGGCGGATGAGGGCCGCATCGAACCCTGGATCATCCTGAGCAAGACCGACCTGGTTACCGGTGACGAGCTGGAGCGGATCATGGCAAAGGTCCGGGGGGCGGGCATCTCCGCCAGGATCATCCCGCTCAGCAATGCGACGGGGGTCGGGGTGGACGCGTTGCGGGCGCTCCTGATGCCCGCCCTGACCTACTGCCTGCTGGGCTCCTCGGGAGTCGGGAAAACCTCGCTGATCAACCGCCTGTTCGGGCAGGATGCGTTTCATACGCAGGCGGTCAGCGGGACGGGTGAAGGGGTGCACACCACCGCGCGGCGCCACGTCATCATTCTGGACCAGGGGGGATTGCTGATCGATACGCCGGGCATGCGCGAGCTGGGCCTGCTGGCCACCGATGAAAGCGTGAGCGACACCTTTGCCGGGATTCATGAGCTGGCGCTGACGTGCCGTTTCTCGAACTGCTCGCACACGCAGGAGCCCGGATGCGCCGTGATGGCGGCCGTGCAGGCGGGGGAGTTGAGCGAGGCGCGCTACCAGAGTTTCATCAAGCTCACAAAAGAGACCCGGGCCCACGCGCTCTCGTATGCCGAGAAACGGAAGAAGGACAGGACTTTCGGCCGCTTTGTGAAGTCGGCAAAGAAAATTATCGGAAAAGACACCTGACGACGCGGTGACATCAATCCGTCAGGGCGGGCACGGATTTGGGGCGGTTCGCCGCCGGCTCCGCCAGGTACAGAAGCCCCCCGAACAGGCTCCAGAGCAGGATGCTCAGGTGGGGAAACAGGGAAAGCAGGAAGGCCGGGACGGGGGCAATGCCGATGGCGCCGAACAGCACGACGGAGACGCCTTCCCGGAAGCCGTAGCCGCCGGGGGTGACGGGGATTGAGCCCAGCGCCCCCAGCAGGGGAAACAGGGTGAAGGCATGGAACAGGGACAGGGTGATGCCGATGGCCCGGGCGAACAGGAGGCAGGCCAGCAGTGAAAACACATGCACTCCCAGCGAGAGCAGGAAGGCGTTGAACAGGACTCCCGGGTGCCGCTTGAAATCGAAGACGGCCAGGTAGACGCGCTCCGCCGCCTGCCCCATCCGGGGGGGCAGCCGCCGGGACAGTCGCCGCCAGGACTCGTTTTCAAGCCAGTTCCGCTGCCAGAGCAGGGCCAGGAGCAGGGCGGAGACCGCCAGCAGGATCGCGAGAAAGAGGGCCGCGCGGGCCACGTCCGGTTGAGCCAGCAGCGATCGCAGGCGGAAGGCCAGGATCCCGAGCACCAGGATGATGAGCGCCACCAGGCCCACGAGCCTGTCGAGAAACACGATCGTGGCGGCCTCTGTTTTCTTGTGATGCGTTTCCCGGGCCACGTACCAGGCCTTGACCATGTCCCCGCCGGTCGCTCCCAGCATGAAGGCGTTGAAAAAGTGGCCGATGAAGAAGAGGGAGAAGGCGCGTTTCCAGGTGAGGCGGATGGCGTGGCACTCCATGAGCAGGCGCCACCGGACGACGCCCAGCAGGTAGGCGCCGAAAAAGAGGGCGTGCCCGCCGGCCATCCAGAACGGCCACCCGGCGGGCCAGTTGCCGGTGTCGAAGGTAATGGGCTCGGACAGGACACGGCGCACGATCCACGCCGTCAGGAGGCCGCCGATGAGGAGGCGGACGGCCCAGCCTCCCCCTGTCGCCAGTCTTTTCATGATGCGCCCGTCACTCGGCCACCATGTCGCGAAGCGTCTGCTCCAGCGTCAGGCGCGGGCGCCAGCCCGTATGCGCGGTCAGGCGGGTCGCGTCCAGGGGGGCGCTGAAGTCGGCGGGCCGGAAGCGCTCCGCCTCGATCCGCACCTCGGGGGTGATGCCGGTGAGCGCGCCAGCGTGTCGATGAGGGCCCGGATGGACACCTGGCGGCCGGAGGCGATGTTGTAGGCCAGGCCGGACTGTCCCTTTTCCAGTAACAGGCGGTAGGCCCGCACCACGTCGCGCACGTCCAGGAAGTCCCGGGCGCTCTCGGGGTTGCCGATCTTCAGGACGGGGTCGGCCTGGCCGGCCGCCATCCGCTTGAACTGGGCCGCGAAGCTGCCCACGCTGAACGCCTCCCCCTGGCCGGGCCCGGTGTGGTTGTGCGGGCGGGCCGTCATGAAGGGGGCTTGGTGGTCGGCGGCGAACTGGCAGGCTGTCGGCCAGCCCCAGCTTGATGCGGGCCACGCCGTCGGTGATCTTGCGGGTGACGAACTCGAGGCCGCGCCGCGGGCTCTCGTGGTTGAAGAGGATGCCGGAGACGGCGTACAGGTTGTAGCTTTCGTCGGGCTGGACCGTTTCCAGGATGTGGATCAGCGACCACTGGTCGAGCAGGTCGCCCTGGACGAGTTCCAGGCGGTCGCGCAGGTGCTGGATGCGCTCGACATTTTCCGTGCTGGAGCGCCGGACCATGCCGACGACGGTGTACCCTTTTTCAAGCAGCAGCTCGGCGAGATAGGAGCCATCCTGTCCGGTAATGCCGGTGATCAAGGCCTTGCGGGTCATGGCGTCACGATCTCCTGGTGGGGCCGGGCGGCTCCGGCCGGATTGTCCGCGGGGGTCTGCCACGCCTGTCGCAGGAGGCTCAGGCCGGCCTTGAGCGTGTCGGGCGGCAGCCCGGGACGCACTTCGACCACCCGGAGAATATCCTTTTCGGCCCACTTGCGAAAGGGCTTGAAATCCTGAGTCCCGGTCCCGGGCGACAGATGGTCGTTGTTGCGGGGGTCCACGTCGTGGATGTGCATGCCGGCGAGGCGGGGGGCCAGCTTGTCCAGCCAGCGGAGCGGGTTGGAAAACCCGAGCCGCTCGCGGGTGACCCCGTGGCCGATGTCGTACCACGCGCCCAGCCAGGGCGTGGGGTAGCGGTCGAGGAGGGCGCCCAGCTCCGCCTCCGTGGGAATGGACTCCCAGGTGGGCAGGTTCTCGATGGCCAGGACGACCTTGAGCGATTCCAGGTCCGGCATCAGTTCGTCGAGGCTGCGATGCAGGGCGTTGAGGTGCGGGGGAACGCCTTTGAGGCGGCCGATTTCAAGCCCCGCGCGCATCCGCCGGATCCGCCACTGGTTGAACCAGCCGTCCGGTCGCGCGGCGTTCATCCGGTCCATGATCTTGTAGGAGTAATGCGCCATGTCGACGTTGCCGGCATGCACGACGACGGCCCGGGCCCCGATGTCGGCCGCCAGGCGGAGGGTGTCGCGGACCAGACGGACGGCCACGGCCCGCTCGGTTTCATCCGTCTCGGCGATCGTGTAATATTCGGGGTGGCCGGCGGGAAGGCCGAGGGGGACGGGGCAGGGGGCGTGGAGGCTGCTGACCCGGACGGCGCCCTGTCCGAGCCGGTTCAGGAGCCCGGGGACCAGGTCCATGCGGAAGTCGTAGCCCAGTTCCACCTGATCGAAGCCCAGCGCCATGATCTCGTCCACCAGCGATTCGCCGGCGGCGTGGCGGTAGGCGTTCCATCGTGTGGATAGGGAAAACATCATGAGCGGGCGTCCCTAAAAAAAAACACCGGGATCACGGGATCCCGGCGTTTGAGCTAGCCGATCATGTCGGTTGTTAGCGACCCTGCAGGCGGGCGCGGATACGGGCCCTGGCCTTCTCGCGGCGGCGCTGTTCGCTGGGCTTCTCGAAGTAGCGATGATTCCGAATCTCTCGCATCAGGCCCTCTTTATCCAGCACCTTTTTGAGGCGCTTGAGTGCCCGATCAACCGTTTCGCCTTTTTTAATTCTAACTTGTATCACGTTGGAAATCACGCTCCCTTCCTGACTCAACCGGATGATCGTTCGGTCCGGCCTCCTCATCAACGAACGATAAATGTAAAAAATGGGCGCCGGAAAGTCAACGGTATATTTAAGGGGGCAGGGTTCGGGGTTCAGGACCACTCTTTCAATAAGTCCAATAGGTCCGCTCTCGGCGGTGGGACTGAACTCTAACCCCTGACCCCTAACCCCTGACCCCTGTCTTACGCCGTCAGCAGATCGATCACGTCCTGCGGGTTTTTGGCCTTCAGGAGGGCGCGGCGGACGGCGGCGTCGTCCAGCGACTGGCTGATGGAGGAGAGGAACTGGATATGGGGGCCCAGCTTGGTTCGGGGCGACAGGGTCATGATGAAAATGGTGGAGGGCTTGCCGTCGATCGACTCGAAATCCACCCCCTTCGGGGAAAGCCCGATGGCGGTCACCAGCATGTTGACCGAGTCCGTCTTGGCATGCGGAATCGCCACGCCGTTCTGGATGGCCGTCGACATCTTGGCTTCCCGCTCGAGAACGGCCTGCAGCGCGTCGCCGCGGTTGGCGAGTTTTCCGGCCTTGACCAGCAGGTCCAGCAGTTCCTCGATGATGGCCATTTTGGTGGATCCGATCAGCTCGAGGCGGATGGTCTGAGGATCGAGCACCTGTTTTAGATTCACGGGTCGGCAACCTTTCGAGAAGAGAATCAGAGCCGCCCGGTCAGGCGATCCTGCAGGCCGGTTCGTCTCTGTGTCATTCGATTATTCTGTATCGCTATATACACGGCTTTCCGCGATCCCACAAGACAAACCAGCTTTTTCCCGCGGGTGATGGCCGTGTAGAGCAGGTTCCGCTGAAGCAGTTTGAAATGCTGCGTGGCCAGGAGGATGATCACGGCCGGATATTCGCTGCCCTGTGACTTGTGGATGGAGCAGGCGTACGCCAGGTCCAGCTCGTCCAGCTCGCCGGCTTCGTAGGCGACCCGGGTGCCGTCGAAATCGACCGAGACCTTCTGGCCTTCGGGCTCGACCGAGTGGATCTGGCCGATGTCGCCGTTGAAGACGTTCTTGTCGTAGTTGTTGCGGATCTGGATGACGCGGTCGCCCTCGCGGTAGATGCGGCCGAAGCGTTCCAGCCCTGTCGCTTTTGGGTTGAGCGCCTCCTGCAGCACGCGGTTCAGGTTTTCGGAGCCCAGCTGGTTCTTGCGCATGGGCGTCAGGACCTGGACGTCGAGCCGGGGATTGAGCTTGAAGCGGGCCGGGATGCGGTCCGTGATCAGGCTCACGACCGACCGGATCAGGTCTTCCGGATCGTCCTGCTCGATGAAATAGAAATCGGAGAGGGCGGGCCCCTTGGGCGGCAGCTCCAGGTTCTCGCCCTGGTTGACGCGGTGGGCGTTGAGCACGATCCAGCTGTCGCGCCCCTGCCTGAAAATCGTGTTGAGGCGGGCGCAGGGGATGGTTTTACACTCGATCAGGTCCCGCAGCACGTTGCCGGGCCCGACGCTGGGCAACTGGTCCACGTCGCCCACCAGCACGAGTCGGATCGAATCCGACAGGGCTTTCAGGACATGATGCATGAGGCTGATGTCGATCATCGAGGTTTCGTCGAGGATCAGGACATCCGCGGGCAGGGGATGGTCCGGGTTGTGCTCGAACTGGCGCTTGGCGGGGTTGAACTTCAGCAGGCGGTGGAGGGTCTTGGCTTCCCGGCCGGTGGATTCCTCCAGCCGCTTGGCGGCCCGGCCCGTGGGCGCGGCGAGGCAGACGGAGAGGCGGCGCGACTGGAACACGTCCACCAGGGCGCGGACGATCGTGGTTTTCCCCACGCCGGGGCCGCCGGTGATGATGGAGACCTTGTTCTGGAGCGCCAGCCGGAGCGCGTCGCGCTGGCCGGGGGCGAAGGCGATACCCATTTTCTGCTCGGCGCGGGCCAGCGCGGCGTCAGGCGGTTCCTCATGTCCCGGAACCGCGGCGTTCAGCAGGCGCTTCAGGCGGGCGGCCACCCCTTTTTCGGCTTCATACATCGGCGCCAGGTAGAGGTCGCCGCGCTCTTCCACCAGGTTGGCCGACGCCACCTCGTCGGTGATCGCCTGCTCGAGCTTGTCCTTGGAAATGCCGAGCAGCCCTTCGGCCGCTTCCGTCAGCTCGGGGCGGGGCGTGTAGCAGTCGCCTTCCTCGTTGAACGTCTCCAGCACATACAGGATGCCGGCCCGCGCGCGGAGCGGGGAGTCGTGCGGAATGCCCAGGGTGGAGGCGATGCGGTCGGCCGACTTGAACCCGATGCCCCAGACGTCGCGGCTCAGGCGATAGGGATTGGCCTGGACCATGGCAATGGCCTGGTCGCCGTACTGCTTGTAGATCCGGTGCGCCTGGGCAACGCCCACGCCGTGGGACTGGAGGAAGATCATGATGTCGCGGATGGCGTGCTGCTCGACCCACGACCGGCGGATGTCGTCGCGGCGCTTTTCGCCGATGCCCTCCACCTCGCGCAGGCGGGCGGATTCCTTGTCGATGATCCGGAGCGTATCGACGCCGAACTTCTTGACCAGCCGTTCGGCCATGACCTTGCCGACCCCCTTGATCATGCCGCTGCCGAGATATTTCTCGATGCCGGCCGTATCCAGCGGCGCCACGCAGGTGATGGAGTCGGCCATGAACTGCCGGCCATGGCGGGGATGGTTCTCCCAGTGGCCTTCGGCCTTCAGCAGTTCGCCGAGCCAGACGGCGCCGCACGTCCCGGCCACCACGATCTCCGGGGCCCGCCGGGCCGGCTGGATGGCGCAGACCGTGTAACCCGTCTCCTCATTCCGGAAGACGATCCGTTCCACGGTGCCTGTGACGATCTCCTGCGCCTCCTGCAAGCCACACCCCCTTGACGTGACAGAATGTCACAATTTCCAATTTGCGTTTTACCTTAGCATGAATCATAATGGCCGGACAAGAGTGGATACTGGAAAGGATGATTATGGGTTCCATGTTCCGGCGCCTGCCGGCGTTCGGGCTCCTGGCCGCGCTTCTGGCGGCCGGATGCGCCAGTCCGCCTTCCCTGATTCCCCCTCCTCCCGAGCCGTTTGTCACCCGCCCGCTCAAGCCGGTGGTGGCGGTCACGTCCTTCGCCAACCGCTCCGGGTTCGAGGGCCAGTGGCAGATCGGGGACGGCATCGCCGACCTGCTCGTCCTGGAGCTGAAGAAGAGCCGCCGGTACGAGGTGCTGGAGCGGCAGAAGCTCGACCTGGTCTTCGGCGAACTGAACATGCAGAACAGCAACCCGCTGTTCCGGAAAGAGGGACGGGCGGCGCTGGGCCAGCTCAAGAACTGCCGGTTCCAGATCCGCGGGGAGATCAACGATTTCAGCCAGGTGGGCGGCGGCGCGTTCATGCTGGCCGTGCGGAACCTGTTCCTGTTCGGCCGGGGCTGCGTGGCCCAGGTGTCGCTGAGCCTGACCGTGGTGGATGTGGAGACCGGCGTGATCGTCGGCTCCGTCGCCTGCGTGGGCCGCGCCCATGCGCGCCAGGCCGGGTTCGAAACCGAGTACAAGGGGGTTCACTTCGGCGGCGACGCCTTCTACCGCACCCCGATCGGCTCCGCCACCCGCGAGGCCATCCGGGGTGGCGTGAAGAAGCTGCTGCGCGACATTCCCCGGCAATACTGGCAGCCCATGATCTGCGGGATCGAGGAGGGGGCCATCATCCTCAACGGCGGCATCGAGGAGGGATACGAGGTCGGGCGGCTGTATAACGTCCGCAAGAATCCCGTTCCGGTGACGGACCCCTCGACGGGCGATTTGCTCGACTGGCTGCCCGGCTCCGTTGTCGGCACGGTCCGGGTGGTCGAGGTGTCGCCCCGCATTTCCAAGGCGTCGGGTGTCCGGGGCACCGGCTTCGCCCGCGGCCAATACCTCGAACCGGCCGAGGCCTACCCCGCGGCGTCGCCATGAAACCCGGCTTTATCGACAAGCTGATGGATCGGATCGACCGGCTCGATCCGGAAAGCCTCCAGACCTACTTCATGCGGCTGGCGCAGGAGAAGGGCCTGCTGGAGACCATCTTCCAGGCCATCCAGGAGGGCATCCTGGTCCTCGATGCCGAGGGCCGGATCAGCTATATCAACCAGGCGGCGGGCGACCTGCTGGGCCTGGCGCCCGACGCAGTCCGGGGCCAGCATGCCTCGAAGCACCTGCGGGAGCTGGACTGGAAGAAGATCCTGGGGTTCGACGGGGGCGAGTGGAGCCGGCTCATGAAGCAGGAGCTGGAAATCTCCCATCCCCGCCACCGGATCGTCACGTTTTATGTCGTGCCGCTGGCCATGGTCGAGAAGCGGGCCACGGGCGCCGTGGTGATCCTCCGGGACGTCACGCACGAACGCGAGTCGGCCGCCTCGATCGTCGAATCGGAGCGCCTGAACGCCGTCCGCCTCCTGGCCGCGGGCGTGGCCCACGAGATCGGCAATCCGCTCAACGCCCTGGCCATCCACCTGCAGCTGCTCGAACGCGAGGTGAATACCTTGCCGGAACCCGACCGGCGCGCCGGGCTGATGGAGATGGTGGGCATTGCGCGCTCCGAGGTGACCCGTCTCGATGCCATCATCACCCAGTTCCTGCGTGCCATCCGGCCGAGCCGGCCGACCATCGGGCCCGTCCGCCTGGAGCGGATCCTGCAGGAAACGCTGACCCTGCTGCAGCAGGAAATCGAGAATCGCGGCATCACCGTCAACCTGGACCTGCACGAGCCGCTGCCCGCCGTGCCGGCGGACCGGGAGCAGCTGAAGCAGGCGTTCTTCAACGTCCTCAAGAACGCGCTCGAGGCGCTCACGTCGGGCGGCCGGATCGACATCTCGGTCTCCCCGCGCGAAACGGAACTGGATGTGGCTTTCCAGGATAACGGCCCGGGGGTCGATCCCGTGGTGATGGGCCGCCTCTTCGAGCCCTATTTCACCACCAAGTCCTCGGGCAACGGGCTGGGGCTGATGATCGTGCAGCGGATTCTCCAGGAGCATGGCGGCCGGGTCCAGATTGTGAGCGAACCCGGAAAAGGGACGGCCGTCATTCTCACGCTGCCGCTCCAGCCCCGCCGCCTGCGGCTGCTGGAAGGGCGCCCGGGGCCGGATGTGTCCGCGTTATAGGAAAACCGAATCCATGGAAGCGAAACCTGTCATTTTGATTGTCGACGACGACAAGAACACCCGGGAGGGGCTGGGCCGCGCCCTCCGCGCCAACTACGAGGTGCTGCTGGCCGAAAACGGCGATCGCGCCCTCGAGACGCTGGCCGCCCAGCCGGTGCGCCTCGTCATCAGCGACCTGCGCATGCCCGGGATGGACGGGATGACCCTGATGCAGCGGGCCCTGGCCCGGAATCCGCGTCTCTCCGTCATCATGCTGACCGCCTATGGCAGCGTCGATTCGGCCGTCGAGGCCATGAAGCAGGGCGCCGTTGATTTCCTCCAGAAGCCGGTGGAGTTGGGCGAGCTCGACCAGCGCGTGGCCAAGGCCATGCGCACCGCCCGGATGGAGGATGAGAATGCCGCCCTGCACGAGCAGCTCGACGCGAAATTCGGGCTGGAAGCCATCATTGGCGAGTCCGCCCCGATGCGCGAGGTTTTCGACGTCATCCGCCAGGCCGCTCCCACCACCGCCACCATCCTGATCCAGGGGGAAAGCGGGACGGGCAAGGAGCTGGTGGCCCAGGCCATCCATCGCCTCAGTAACCGGGTGAAAGGGCCGTTCGTGGCGGTCCATTGCGCGTCGCTCGCCCCGTCCCTGCTGGAAAGCGAGCTGTTCGGCCATGAAAAGGGGGCGTTCACCGGCGCCATCGGCCGGCAGATCGGCCGGTTCGAAATGGCGGACGGGGGAACCCTGTTCCTGGACGAGGTGTCGGAGATCGACCCGGCCGTCCAGACCAAGCTCCTGCGCGTGCTGGAGGAGCGGAAGTTCGAGCGCGTGGGCGGGCGGACGACCGTGGAGGTCGATATCCGGCTCATCACGGCCACCAACCGCGACCTGAAAAAACGGGTTGACGAGGGCAAGTTCCGGCAGGACCTGTTTTTCCGCCTCGACGTCGTGCAGGTCACCATCCCCCCGCTGCGGGCCCGCATGGAGGATGTGCCGCTTCTCTGCAGCAGCATGCTCCGCGAATTCGCGGCCAAGGACAGCCGGGCGGTGCGCGACCTGACGCCGGACGCGCTGAACCTGCTGATGCAATACGACTGGCCGGGCAACGTCCGCGAACTGCGCAACACCATCGAGCGCATGGTGGTCCTGACCCGCGGGGACCGCCTGACCGTCCGCGACGTGCCGCCCGCCATACGGGCTGCCGTCGAGGCGAAGGGGCTGCCCCCCGGGATCGCCCTCCCGCCGCCGCCCGGCGGAACCGTTCGCCCGCTCGAGGAGTCCGAGAAAATCCTGATTTTGAACGCGTTGCGCAAGTGTGACGGGAACAAGTCCCGGGCCGCCCAGGAGTTGGGCATCAGCCGCCGCACCCTGCACCGCAAGTTGAACCAGTACAAAGTCGAGGACCATCCCGTTGCGGATCGTCCCGCCCAAGGAGACCCGTCATGATACGCTCATGGTTGATTGCCATCGCCACCCTGTCGGTCGCGGCCGCCCCCCTGACGGCGGCTCCCCCGCCCGCTGTCACCAAAACGGACGACCGCGCCCCCGCCGTCGCGGGCGCCAATGAAAAGCTGGGGCAGAGCTACATCCTCATGGCCAAGGGCGAGAACGCGTGGAAGACCGGCGACCGGGCCGCGGCGTCCGGATTGTACGGGGACGCCCTCGACATCCTGGAAGCCATGGAGACGGACTATCCGGGGTTTGCCACGTATCAGGTGCGCAGCCGCATCCTCACCTGCGAGACCGCCCTGGAACGGCTCCGCGACGGCAAGGGCCCCGAGGCTGAACCGGTTGCCGGCGCGAAGACGGGAGGCTCCAATACGCTGGGAGCCCTGTCGTTTGTCCTCTCCGGCTCCGCCTCCGAGACGGCCATCAAGGCGCTGAAAGCGGGAATCGAGGAGCGGGATGCCGCCCTGTCGGACGTGCGCGCGGAACTGCTGGCCTTGAAGAAGGATCACGCGGCCCTGAAGGAACGCCTGGCCGCCCTCGAAGGCAAGTCCGGCACCGGGGAGGCGCAGGCCATTCCGGTCGTGCTGAAGAGCCAGGCCCGGCAGTGGGTCGCCGTCGGCGCGTATTCCAATGCCGTGGCGCTGCTGGTGGAAATGCGCGCGCTGTACCCGGACGATCCCGGCGTTCATCTGCTGCTGGGCCTCTCGTTCTGCCGCCTGGGCACGTTTGACGACGCCTTGCGCGAGCTGGAGCCCCTGGTGAAAAAGGGCAAGGCGTCAGCCGATGTCTGGATGACGCTGGGCGTGGCCTACATGAACGTCGGCAACCTGGGCAAGGCCCGCCAGAGCTTCGAGGAGGCGCTGGATACCGACGCCAACCTTTCGGAAGCCCACTTCAACCTGGCCCATATCCTGATCCGGCTGAAAAAGCCCGACGCCGATCTGGCGAGGCGGCACTATATGATGGCGGTCGAACTGGGGTCGCTCCGGGACGAGGACCTGGAAATGGCCATCAACCAATCCCTGATGAATGAACAGGCCCGAAAGATGAAGCGGTAGCCGATGCCTTTTCCCTTTCCAACGGCGGGCCGGCGGGGCGCGGCGCTGCTGATCGTCCTGGCCGCCGTCATGCTGGTCGGATCGCTGGTCGCCGCGGGCGGCGTCAGGCGCTATTCCCTCCTGGCCGACCAGCGGCGGCTGGATGCGAAGGCGCGGCTGCGCATTGCCCTCTGGGATGCGGTCTGGAGCGACCTTCGCCTGGCCGCCAGCCAGCCGGCCAGTGGACTTCCCTCCGGCGGCCGGCATGAAGCCCCGGATGGCGTGCAGACGGCCGTTCAGGTACAGCCCGCCGAGAAGGCCGGCCGGAAGGAGCCGTCGCGGTTTTATCTGACGGCGACCGCGGCGCTGGGCAAGGACCGCCATGAGGCGTGGGCGCTGGCCCAGCGCACCGGTGACGGCTATCGCATCCTCACCTGGGTGGAACGATGATCGAGAAACGGCCCCGAACCTGCGAGTGGACCGACCGGTGCGTCGGCCTGGACGAAACGCCCGAAGGGCGGGTGGCTGTTCTGGCCATCCGGAAGCGAGGCACGGTCACATTCGAGCCGGTCTCCGGTCCGGTGGAAGGCGCCGCCCTGGCGATCGGGCTGACCGAGCGCGAATCCTGGGTGCGCCGCATCCAGACTCCCTTGAAGGACAAGGCCAAGGGCCTTGGTGTGCTGCCCGGCCTCCTGGATGTGCAGCTTCCGTTCGGCATTGAGGAGTGCGTGTTCCAGTGCGTGGGCGCCGAGCGGCAGGCGCCTGCCGGCTGGTCCCTGCTGGCGGCCGTGGCGCGCGAAAGCGAGTTGAAGGCGCGCCTGGAGCGCGGCGTGGCGGAGGGGGGTGAACCCCATCACGTGGATCAGGAAAGCCTGGCCTTGTGGACCCAGGCCCTGACTGAGCGGCCGGCGTCTCCCGACGAACGGCGGGCCGTCGTTTACCTGGGCGAGGATCGGTCGGTCCTGGTTTTCGGCCAGGGGGAGGCCCTGCTGTCGACCCACAGCCTCAAGCGTTTCGAGGCCGCCCAGGCGCAACGGCTGGCCCGGCTTGTTTTTGAAGGCGGGGCGCACACGGTGACCTGGATCTGGGGCGGCCCGCTGGCCGGGCAACCCGATCGGGTGGAGGGCCTAGTTCGGGAACTGGATGCGGAGGGACGGACGCATACCCTGCGCGAGCCCCGCGCCGTGCTGGCCCGCGCCTATGCCTGGCGCGCCCTGATGCCGGGCCCGTTACGCTGCGATTTCAGGCAGGGCGAGTGGATCCATCCCGATGTCCGCCAGCGGCGCGACCGGCAGGATCGGTTTTCGGCCGCGGTCTGGCTGGCGGCCGGCCTGATCCTGCTGGCCGCGGGGCTGGCCTGGAGGGGCCTCATGGCCGCGCGGGAAACCGGGCTGGACAATACTATTTTTCTGCGCGCCAAAGGGCAGGCCCTGGCCCTGGATCCCCAGGCCCGGGTCCAGCCCGGCCTGGAACGGCGCGGACTCGAACAGGCCTGGGCGCCTCATCAGGACGAACTGCGGGCGTTTTCCGCCGCCCTGTCGCCGCCGGTCAGTCGGGGCCTGGGGCGCTTTCTTATGGCCGCCCGCGAGGGCAAAGTCGTTCTGCATAAGCTCGACTGGAACGAGGAGGGACTGCGGGTGGAAGGGACGGCCCCGACCGCGGAGGCGGCTGACCGGCTGAGGAAGACGGTGGAGCACGAGCAGGGCCTTTCCGTGACCGTCAAGTTGGACCCAAAAAAGGGACAGGAGACGGCGTTTGTGCTGGAGGGCCGGTATGAGCGCTAAACGCGATATCACGGGGCTGCTCCGCTTCGCGGCGCTTCTCGCCTGGCTCCTGGCGGCGGTCGTGCTGGCGCAGGCGGTGCGGCAAAGCGGATCCGTCCAGGCCCGCCTGAGCACGCGGATGGCGGACCTGGGGGCCGTGGCGGGCTTTGAGCGGAAAGCCAGGGCGCTGGTCAGGGCGGAAGACGCGTTCTTCGCCACCTATCCCACGCCGTCCGATCCGAAAAAGCGGACGCCTCCCCTCGATCTCGCGGCTCTGGCGGTTCAGTCGCTGAGCGGCGCCGCCACCAACAGCGCCCGCGAAATCAAGCGCGAGGCGTTGGGGCGCTGCACGGTTGTGCGGGTTCTGGTGGAGGCGGAGCAGGCGCCGTTGGCGGCCCTGAGCCCCCTGATCGAAAGCGCCGAAACGGCGTACCCCCCCTGGCGCCTGGTCGCCGCGACGATCGAACCCGATTCGCCCAAAGCCGGCAAAGGCCGCATCCGGCTGGAGTTCGAAACCCTTCTCGACAACGCGAAGATCAGCCCGGAGCACGCCCTTGAAAAGTAAGCCCGATGCCCTAAGCCCGTCGTCCTACCATCGCCGGCTGATGGATGCCAGGGTTCCGACCGACTCCTATCAGGGAGGCGCTGTGGCGCCCTGGCAGCGGGCGCTGCGGCGGAAGGTGAAGGCCCTGCTGAACCTGGACCCGCTGGACCGGCCGGCCCTGAACACAAAGCGCCTCTGGAAACGGGACCATCCGCTGGGGACGATCGAGAAAGTCATCTTCACCTGCGAGACGGGGGCCGATATGCCGGCGTATGTCTGCCTGCCGGCGTCGGCTAAGCCGCCCTATACGTTCATGATCTGCCTGCAGGGGCATACGACCGGCATGCATCATTCGATTGCCGTGCAGCAGGACGACGAGACTAAACCGATGGAGGTGGCGGGAGACCGGGATTTTGCGCTCGGGTGCATGGCCCGCGGCATCGCCGCCATCTGCCTGGAGCAGCGGTCGTTCGGCGAGCGCAAGGAAAAGCGCCAGAAGCAGGTGGGGTCGGGTTGCCACGACGCCGCCATGCAGGCGCTGATGCTGGGCAAGACGCTGATGGGCGAGCGGGTGTATGATGTCGATCGCGCGATCGACTACCTGCTCACCCGGGACGATTGCGACCCGGAACGCATCGGCGTCATGGGTAACTCCGGGGGCGGGACGATCAGCCTCTTTTCGGCGGCCCTTCTGCCGCGGATCGCCTTCGCCATGCCATCCTGCTACTTCTGCACGTTCCGCGATTCCATCATGTCCATCTACCACTGCGCCGACAATTACGT
Organism: uncultured Verrucomicrobiota bacterium; assembly: GCA_964481675.1. Taxonomy (GTDB): domain Bacteria; phylum Verrucomicrobiota; class Kiritimatiellia; order CAIKKV01; family CAIKKV01; genus CAIKKV01. Next base: position 21,180 of record CAYZVY010000011.1, on the reverse strand, counting down.
GCCGGGCCTGCTGGCCGTGGCGGAAATGCCGGATGTCATGGGGCTTTTTGCCCCCAAGCCGGTGGTGCTGGTGGCGGGCCGGACGGATCCCATCTTTCCGCTTCCGGGCGTGCGCCGCGCGTTCCGCCACCTGAAAGCCATCTATGCCGGGGCGGGGGCTTCCGATCGCTGTCACCTGGTGGTCGGCCCCGAGGGGCATCGTTTTTATGCCGATCTGGCTTGGTCGGTGATGCTGCGAGAGTTGAAGCCACGGTAAGGAGGAGCGTAGGCGATGAAGACACTTGGGAAAGTCGGGCTCAAGGATGTGCAGGCGGTCTACGGGGGCGCGGAAGGCGACCTGTGGGAACTGATCATGGGCGAGCAGGTCCATATCGGCGGCATGAC
>CAYZVY010000011.1:0-20696 GCA_964481675.1 uncultured Verrucomicrobiota bacterium | reverse complement strand
GGGCGGGATCATCGCCTTCACCGACTGGGTCGAGGGCAGGGGGCTGACCGCGGCGGAAGCGGAACGGTACATGGCGTTCATGAAATTCCCGACCATCCTGACGCTGGAGGATTATTCCCAGCTCCTGAAAAAGGCCGGTTGCGACGTCAGCGTGGTCCGTGATACAGGCCGGTTCGCCCCGTACACGGCGCTTTACATCGACATGCTGACCAAACAGCTCACCTATGACGCCCTTCGGATTATCGGGTTTGACATGAACCTGATGCAGGCGATGGGGGTGGAGCTGACCTTTGTCCGCGAACTGGCCGAAGCCGGGAAAATTGCTCAAGGACTGGTGGTTGCCCGCCGGATATGACACGCCGTACCATTATTTATTCATCCCCTTACGTTCCATCGGAGTGGATCGAGGCCCACGGCCTTGTGCCTTGCCGCTTTGAGCCGTCCGCGTCACCGGCGAACGGGTTCATCGGGATCCAGGCCGGCGTGTGTCCGTTTATGGCCGCGTTTATGAACGGGCTTGCGGGGAAGCGGAACGGTGCGGGGGTCATCCTGACGACCGCCTGCGACCAGTTCAGGCGGGCCTTCGATCTGCTGCCTCCCGGGGGAGCCCTCCCGGTGTTCCTGATGAATATGCCGGCCACCTGGCAGAGCGCAGCGGCCCGGGACCTGTATGCGGATGAGGTGCGGCGACTCGGGTGCTTCCTGGAGTCGGCTGGCGGACAGGCGTCGGGGGACGGGGATCTGCGGGCCGCCCTGCTTCGGCGTGAAACACGGGACGCCCGGCACAGGCGGCTGGAACGGAAGCCGGACGTGTCCGGCGCCGCGCCGGTGGCCGTTATCGGGGGCCCCATGACCCGGGGGCAGCGGCGGCTGTTGGACTGGATCGGAGAACTGGGCGGGCGGGTGGCGGTCGACGGAACGGAGGCGGGGTCGCGGACCCGACCGGCTCCGGTGGACCGGGACCGGCTTCGCGCGAATCCCTTTGACGCCATGCTGGACGCGTACGGGGCGATTCCGGACGTGTTCCGGCGGCCCAACGGCGCCTTCTATGACTGGCTGGCCCGGGAAACGGCCGGCGTTCGCGGCGTCATCGTGCTGCGCCAGGTCTGGTGCGATCTCTGGCATGCCGAGGTGGGGCGGATCCGCGAGCGCTCCCGTGTCCCTGTTTTGGATCTTGACATGAACGAGGACCGGCTGTCGACCCGGTTGCGCCTGCGCCTCGAGGCGTTCATGGAGGTGATCCGATGAGGCGCGGACCCGCCTTGCTGACGCTCCGGGAGTGGGACCGGCACTACCGGGAACAGGGCCTGGCCCGGCGCCAGCCGGCCTATGGCGGCCGGCTGGGCCGGCATGTCCGGGACGGGGACGAGCGGCTGCTTCATCTGGCGTTCGACGATTCGGCCGCCTCGCTGGACCTGTGGAATTTCCTCCTTACCGAGGAGGCCCGGCTGCATCGCGCCCGCCGGGACGGCCTGACGATTGTCGGCGCCATGAAGGACCTGGGCACGGTTCCGGTGCTGGCGTTTTCCCTTCCGGACACCGTTGCGTTCTATCCCGACGGGGCCTGGTGGATCCCCTGCGTGATGCAGATGAACGCCTCGGTGCTGCGGCTGGCGGATTCGATCGGGATCGATGAGTCCTTCTGTCCGGTCCGTGCCATGCTGGGCGCTTTCATGAATGGCGAGCATTTTCCGGTCCCCGACCTGCTGACGTGCAGCGCGGGGGCGGTGTGCGACGATTTTTCGGCCATCGCGCAGCGCCTGGAAGCCATGGGCCATCCGGTCCTGTGGTGGGAGATGCCGCGCCGCCGCCGGCCCGTCCGCGGTGAGCGGGGCGTGACGCTGCCCGGTGGGTTCACCTGTCCCGGCGACCAGGTTGCGCTGGTTGAATCCGAATTGGGGCGGGTGCGGCTGGCCCTGGAGGGCGTGTCGGGGCACCGGCTGACGGACCGGAGGCTGATCCGGGGCATCCGGGAGGCCAACCGGGTGCGCCGCTGCCTGGCGGCGCTGAGGGAGTCGGTCTTCACCGCCCCGGTGGCGCCGCTGCCGTCGCTGGAGATGCTTATCGCCGAGATGTTCGCGATTCATTTCTGTTCCGACCGCCGTGAAGCGCGGCGGGTGCTTTCCGCGCTGCTGGGCGAAGTGCGGCGGCGGATCCGGCGGGGAGTTGGATTCGGGCGGGCCGACGCGGTCCGCGTGTTCTGGGTGAATCCGGTGGCGGATATCCGGGCCATGAACCTGCTCGAGGCGTGCGGCGGCCGCATCTGCGGCACCGAGTACCTGTTCAGCCATGCCCTGGATGAGATTCCCGAATTGATCCCGCCCATGCAGGCGCTGGCCCGGATGGCGCTGGCCGATCCCATGGTGGGGCCGGCCGCTGACCGGGCGGCGCGCATCGCGGCTGACGCGAAGCGGTTCGGTGCCGAGGTGGTGATCGTGTCCCGGATACCGGGCGCCAGCCATTGCGCGCTCGAGGGGCCGGTCATTCATGATTTTGTGGGTGAGCGGCTTGGCCTTCCGGTCATCGAGATCGAGGTGCCGTCGGTCATCGATCCCATGCTGCCGACGCTGAAGACGCGCCTGGCGGCCGCGATTGAAATGGCCCGGGGGAGGAGACGCGCATGATTACGGCCGGCGTGGATGCGGGCTCCCGCATGATCAAGGTGGCGCTCTGGGACAGCGGGTCCCGGCGTGTTCTCGCGATGGGCCTCATCGACCAGGGCGTGCGCCAGTCCGTTCTGGCCCGGAAGGCGTTCGCCGATACGCTGGCCAGGGCCGGGATAGCGGCCTCGAGGGTCAAAGGCGTGGTGGCCACCGGCTACGGGCGCGATAACGTCGCCTTTGCCGACCGCACGGTCACGGAGATCACCTGCCACGCGACGAGCGTGCGTGCGGCTCATCCGGGCGTCAGGACGGTGGTGGATATCGGGGGGCAGGACAGCAAGGTGATCCGGCTGGACGCGGACGGCAGGATGCGGGATTTCGTGATGAACGACCGGTGCGCGGCGGGAACGGGCCGGTTCCTGGAGGTGGTGGCGCAGCGGCTGGGTGTCGGCCTGGAGGCGTTCGGGCCGCTGGCCGCGAAGTCGCGGGTGGCGGTGGCCATCACCAGCATGTGCGTGGTCTTTGCCGAAACGGAGATTGTCGGCCTGCTCGCGCAGCGGACGAAGCCCGCGGATATCGCCGCGGGCGTGCAGGCGTCGGTCTGCACGCGGGTGGCGGCCATGGCCGGCCGTCAGGTGGCGGGGCCGGTCGTCCTGACGGGCGGCGTGGCGCTGGTTCCCGGCATGCGGGAGCGGCTGTCAAAGGCGCTCGGGATGAAGGTGGCGGTGGCCCTGCATCCCCAGTTCTCGGGGGCGCTGGGAGCGGCCATGCTGGCGGCCGGAAACGGGGATTTTGCAGGATAGGGGATCCGTTCAGGGAGGTTGTATGATCGACACCAAGTGCCCGTACTGCCAGATTGAATCCGAAGCCGATGATGTCCAGCTGAATCGCGCGGTGCGCTGTCCCGGCTGCCGGAAGGTGTTTATTCTTCACGCCCATTCCACGGAGATTCCGCTCGATCCGATCATTCCCGGCGTGCCCCGGCACAAGCCCGGAGAGGAGGAGGCTCACGCGGTGACGCCGGATGCCGGCAGCCTGGATACCGCCGTCCGCCATACGTTGAAGATGCGGTCCGTTCGGAAAACGCCGATGCCGGGGGCGCGTCCTGTTTCTCCGCTGCTGGATGCGGAGCCGGCGCTACACCACCCGCCGGAGCCGGCGCCTGACCCGTCTGACGCGGAACGGCGGGAGGTTGTGATCACGGGATTGCGGATCCCGTTTGGTGATCTTTTCCGGACAACCGGATTGGTGATGGCGTCGATTTTGATTTTCAGCCTGATCGGGGGCGCGCTGGTGTTCCTGGTCCGGGTCGTTCTGGGCACGGTCGCCGGCGGCAAGTGAGCTAGGTCTTTTTCCGGGCGGCTTTCTGAAGCATTTCCCGGGCATGCTGGAGCACCACGCTGGTGAGGGTTTTGCCGCCCAGCATGCGGGCGATTTCCTCGGCGCGGGCCGTGTCGTCCAGCGGATCGATGGAGGAGCGGGTGCGGTCGCCCGAGACGGTCTTGCGGACCGCGTAATGATGCCGGCCGTGAACCGCGGCCTGGGGCATATGGGTGATGGCGATGACCTGGTGGGTGGCGGCCAGTTCCGCGAGCTTGCGGCCCACGGCGGTGGCCGTTTCCCCGCCGATGTTGGCATCGATCTCGTCGAACACCAGGATGGGGATATGGTCGTGCGCCGCCAGCACGGTCTTGACCGCCAGCATGACCCGCGAAATCTCGCCGCTTGAGGCGATGGCGCGCAGCGACCGGGTCGGCTCGCCCGGGTTGGGCGCGAATCCGAAATCGACGGCATCCAGGCCGGAGGGGGCCGGCTCGATGTCGGCCAGGTTGCACTCGAAGCCGGCGCGGGCGAAGCCGAGGTCGCGCAGCTGCTCGGTGATGGCCGTGGCCAGTTTGCCGGACGATTCCTTGCGCTTGGCGCGCAGCTTCAGGCCCGCCTGGCGCAGTTTGGCGGCCAGCGCCGCTTCCTGCTTCGCGATTTCGGCGATTCGTTCATGCCGCGTCTGCAGGTCGCGCAGCCGCGTTCTGGCCGTCTGCAGCTGGTTCAGCAGTTCGGGAACAGGAGCGTTGTATTTGCGTTTGAGCCGGTGATACAGCGCCATGCGCTCCTCGATCCACTGGAGGCGGGCGGGGTCGGCGTCGATGGATTGGGCGTAGGCGGCGACGGAGGCGGACAGCTCCTTGATCTGGATGGCGGCCTGCCTGGCCTCGTCCCGCCAGTCCGCCGCCCGGGGGACGATGGCGGCCAGGCGCTCGAGCTGCTGCTGGACGGCGACCAGGCTCTGGAAGGCGGAGGTATCGCCGTCGGTCAGGGCTTCCAGCAGGCCGCCGGCCGTTTCCAGCACCTGCTGCGCGTTGGCCACCACCGCATGCTCCGCCGCGATGGCGGTCTCCTCGGCTTCGTCGAGATGGGCATCGCCCAGCTCCTGGACCTGGAAGGCGAGGAAATCCATTTCGCGCGCGAAGGCCTGTTCGTCGCCTTCCAACGCGTGGCGCTGGGCTTCCAGATCGCGCCGTTCCCGGTAGAGGGCGTGGTAGGCGGCCAGGAGGGCGTCGTGGCGCCCGAAGGAGTCGAGCAGGCGGAGCTGGTAGTCCGGGCTGAGGAGCGACTGGTGATCGTGGGGGCCGTGCATGTCGACCAGCAGGTCGCCCAGGCGCTTGAGCGACTGGAGGCTGACGGGGGAATCGTTGACGAGGTTGCGGCCGCCGCCGGCGGCGGAGACGGTGCGGCGCAGGATCAGCTGGCCGTGGTCCGTGGGCTCCAGTTCCAGCTCGCGGAGGAGGGCGTCGACGGGGCCGGGGTCGCGCAGCTGGATGGCGGCTTCCACGGCGCACTGCTCGGCGCCGGCGCGGATGAGGGTTTTATCGGCCCGTTCGCCGACCAGAAGGCCCAGGGCGCCCATGATGATGGATTTGCCGGCTCCCGTTTCGCCGGTCAGGACGCAAAAGCCCGGCTGGAATTCCACGGCCAGTTCTTCGACCAGGGCAAGGTTGCGGATTCTCAGGCTTTGCAGCATGGGGTTTATCCTAGCATGGACGGGGACGGCGCATCAAAATGAATTTCACGGCGCAAGATCCGCGGCGAGGCTCACCCGTCTGAGCAGGCAAATTGCCCCAGCGGGTTCTTGACAAAGGGAGAAGGGGTCAGCTATATTGACAATTCACTTTTGATCATTGGCGGTATAGCTCAGTTGGCAGAGCAGAGGAATCATAATCCTCGTGTCCGGGGTTCAAATCCCTGTACCGCCACCATTTTATGCCAAAAAAAAGGCCGGGACTGCCAGTCCCGGCCTTTTCGGCTTTTTACGCCCGTTCGACCGTGATCTCGGGGCTGATCTGCTCGCGCAGGGCCCGCTCGATGCCGCCCTTGAGCGTCTGCATGGCGTGCGGACAGCAGCCGCAGGCGCCTTTGAGCTTCAATTTGACGGTATTGCCGACGATGGAAACCAGTTCCAGATCGCCGCCATCCTCCTGGAGCATCTTGCGAAGGTCTTCCAGAAGGGCCTTGATTTTTTCTTCCATGATGATACCGATTCCTTCCTGCTAATTTTTATAATATACCTTTTCCGGCTCTCAAAGAAAAGAGGAAAGGGCGGAAAAATGAAAATCCAGGGCCCGGCGCCGGGCCGCGCGATTATGGCTCCGGCTGCAGGCCCAGACGCCTGAACTGCTCCGCGGGCGCGTCGTTCCGGCGCAGAAGGCCGGCCAGCAGCCCGAGCATCCGCGCCTCGACCGCCGCGTCCCGGATCGGCTGTTCCTGTTTCGGATCCTTTTGAAGGTCGAAGAGCAGGGTTCCGAAGTCGTGCATTTTCCAGCCCGCCCGCCCCGCGATCTTGAGGGTCCGGCATCCTTTGGTGAAAGGGAACGGCTCGGCCAGCTCGAGGTCCTGCAGCTCCTTGACGTCGAAGGCGCGCCGCATGTGCGCCGGCATGAGCGTGTATTCGAAGAGGGGCGCGTTGTCCGGAGTCGTCGGCGCCCGCATGTAGACGTAGCGGCCGTCCGTGACGTTGACGTGCCCGCCGAACAGGCCGTAGAGGCCGGCTTCCCGCACCGGCGTGTCCGCGGCCACCGTGTCGCGAAGGGGGCGGCCCTGCATATCGGGGGGGAGGGCGATTCCGAAGAACTCGAGAACGGTGGGGGCGATGTCGATGGTCTGGACCAGGCTGCCCCGCCGTTCACCGGCCTTGCCGCTGCGGGGGTCCCACACGAAGAATGGCGTGTGGGCCACTTCGTTGTAAAACGGCTGCGCGCACTTGGCCCACCAGCCATGTTCGCCGAGCAGGAACCCGTGGTCGGTGTTGACGATCAGCAGGGTGTCCTTCCACAGGTCCAGCCGGTCCATGGCGTCCAACACCTTGCCCAGGTATTCGTCGCACATGGTGTGAAGCGCGGCGTTCTGCGCCCGGCAATGGCGCACGGCCTCGTCGGACTCCTGCACCTTCCGGTAGGGCGGCCAGTCAAAGTGGGGCCCCTTCAGGTTTTCCTTGTACAACTCCTGGAAGCGGGCCGGGCTGAAGTACGGCTCGTGCGGATCGAAGGTTTCGATGTGCAGGAACCAGTTGTCCGCCCGGTGGTTGGTCTCCAGGAACTGCAGGCCGCCCGCGAACGTCCGGGCCTGGGGAAAATCCCGCTCGCTCCGGATGTAATGCCGGTTGATCCAGTCCTGCCGTAGGAATCCGCCGGGGCCCCGGACCTTGTTGTTCAGGCTGTCGGGGTGGAAGTAGGGCGCATCGGTCAGGTCGGCTTTCCACGGCTCGCCTTCCTGGCCGCGATAGCACTCCCACGTGCTGTACCGGGTGTGATAGTTGGCGCCGCCTTCCTCCCAGTAATGGTAGTGGTCGCTGAAGAGGTGGGACGAGACGCCGTTTTTCTTCAGGAGCTCGGGCATGGAGTCATCGAACGGCTCCAGGGGGCCCCAGCTGCGGTGCAGGAAGTTGTAGCGGCCCGTGTGAAGCTCCCGCCGCGCCGGCATGCAGGGCATGCTGCCCACGTAGGCGCGGTCGAAGGTCACGGCGCGGGCCGCCAGGCGGGTGAAGTTGGGCGTCTGCACGTCGGTGCAGCCGTAGGGGGCCAGCATCCGCCGGTTCAGCGAATCGAACATGACCAGAATGGCTTTCATGGAGCATCCTTTTTTATCACATCCTCGGGCAGCAGCAGTTCGGCGCCCGTGCGCGCCAGGAACGGCGGCACGGTCATCAGGTGGATCTGCTTCTTGTTCAGCTCGCCCGTGAACGACCACAGGGCGCCGTCCGTGCCTTTCGGCACCGGCACGCTGAAATAGCGGTGCTCGCCGGCCCACTGGTGCAGGCGCGTTCCATCCGGACCCAGCAGGTCGCCGCTGAAGCCGGCCGTGAAGCCGGCCACAACCCGCGTGCCCTTCGGCACGTAGAAGAAGAAGGGTCCCTGCCCGTAATCCATCCGGGAACCCAGGCTGGTCTTGAAGGTGACCGGGAGGCCCGGCATCCAGGAGAGACGGGTGGAATCGCCGCCGTCCGCCATGTCCAGGTAGTGCAATCCGGTCTCGGCGGTGCTCAGCGTGACCTCGCGCTCCACGCCGTCCGGAGGGACGGACCCCTCGGCCACCGCCTTGCCTTCGGCCTCGTTCGCCGGAGTCAGCTTCAGCCGCGCGTTGCCGCGGTCGCGATAATGCTCGATCAGTCCGCCCGTCAGGCGGAACACCAGGGTGGTGGGGGCGGCATCGATCCAGATATACAGGCGCTGGCTGCCGCGGCTCTGCCAGCTGGTATTCGTCCAGGTGGCGTTGGTGACGCCGGCCAATCCCAGCTTGTCGGCCCGCACAAGCGGGGCGCTGAAGTCGACGGGCGTGAAATCCACGGTCTGGTTATGGGCCAGTCCGTTCGTGAGGAACGCCTCCAGTTCGGCCCCGGTGAACGGCGTGCTGCTCTTCCAGGGGTTGCCGGGTTCCGGTTTCTGCCACGCCGCTTCGGGGGGAATCTGCACGCTCTTGTCGCGGCCCGCCAGGTCACGGTACAGGGCATAGGAGTGGACCAGCTCGCTTTTCCGCATGCGGTAGGCGTGCCGGATCAGGCTTTCAAAGGCCGCCTGACGGCCTTCGCCGCGCGCTTCGATATAGGCCATGTAAAGCTCGGTGTAGCGCGTGTAGAGCACCAGGTCGTCGAGCCGCGACTGGACGTCGGCCCGCACGCCGGCGGCGATCCGGGCCGCGGCCAGGGTCTTGTACATCCGACCCACGAGGTCGGGGCTCAACAGGGGCTTGCCGGCGCCGTCGATGAGCGCGTAGAAGTCGCGCATGGGCGCCTGGGCGGGGCCGAAGGCCTTGTCGAAAAAGTCGGCCTTCAACTCCGCGAGCCGCGCGACGTTGTTCGTGTTCCACATGAGCTTCGCGGCGAGGTAGTAGCCCAGGCCGTTGGGGCCCCAGTTGGCCGAGGACTCCGCGGAGATGAACCGGGCGCCGCGGGCGTGGAAGTTGGTGATGGAATTGGCCAGGTAGGCGAGATTGCCGCCGCGGGCCGCTCCCGGCACATCCCGGTCCCAGGTGTTCACGCTGTAATATTCCCGGATGCCGAACAGGCTGGAGCCCATGGCGTTCCAGCCCGTGATCAGGCCGTCGAGGGTCATGCCCCCCTTGATGAACGAGGTGGCGACGCTGACGATGACATGCGGGTTCACGCGGACGGCCAGCGGAGGCGGGGAGTGCATGTTGTAGGCATACATGCCGACGTAGCGCTCGCCGACCTCGCGGTTCACGGTCTCCGCCACCTCGTTGGCCAGCGTCAGGGCGCGGTCCGTCGGCGGGCCCAGGACCGCGCAGGCCTCGCATTCGCACCACCCGCCGCCGTCGCTGGGGTCCACGGAAAACGACTGCAGCGCGGGATTCGTCTTGAATGAGGCCACCGCCATGCCGGCCACCAGCTGGCGCAGGCCGGGGTTGGAGATGCAGAACTTGGTCGATTTGCGCACGCCCCCGACCAGGCCCAGATAGTCGGGATGCGCGTCAAAGGCCGCCTTGTTCTTGTGCAGGATGCCGTCATAGGCGTGGCCGGTGTTGAGGTCGAAGGCGGAATCCGTCAGGTTGCGGCCGCACCACTCCGGATACGTGCCCTTCATGTCCGCCCAGGTGCCATAGCCATACCAGATGCGTCGGCCGAGGTAGGCGGGGCTTTCCAGCGCATCCACCGTCAGCGCGGCATCGGGCAGAAAGGGGGTGATCTCCCATTTCCTGGGCGCGAAAAAGCGGCGGTAGCCCAGCCGGCCCAGCAGGTCCCACACCGCATGCCGCGCGCCCATGGGCGTGACGCCCAGCAGCAGGACGCCGCGGGCGTGCGATTGGAGGAGGTAGTCGTCCACGTGGAGCAGGGCATTGGTGTTCAGGCGGCCGACGGGACCGAGCGCGGGGAAATCGGAAGCCGTCCCGACGGCGAGGCCGGTCAGGCCGTCGCCGCAGTCCAGGCTCACGTTCGTGCCGCACATGGCGGAGAGCATGGCGGCCAGGTCGCGCGCGGCCAGCGCGGTGGTGGCGTGGGCCGTGGCGGAGGTGACGACCGTCAGGCAGGGGGCGCCGTTCCGGCTGATGCGGGCTTCGGCCGGCGCCGGCCACTCGGCATGGAGGGCGGACGAAAAAAACAGGCAAACGAGCGGCAGCGGCAGGAGCCTGAAACAGGTGGGCATGGGGATCTCCAGAATTTGAACTTTAACGTTAGCACCTCTTCCCGCTTCCATGCAATCCGTTTGACAGGTATTTCCCCCTGGGATAGTATCAGACCGTTTTCCGGCGATTTCATTCGGGGCCATGCCGGACGCTGTTTTGTTCGGGAACAGGGCATAAAACCAGATGGGGTGGAGCATGAAGAAGGCACTGTATGCGATCGGCGTTTGCGTCCTTCTGGCGGGTTTTGCTCGGGGGCAGGGGACCCAAGTCGTGCTGCAGGACGATTTCAATGACGGCAGCCCCAATACGGTCCTGTGGAAGGCACGCCAGATAAATGACGGCCTTTTTACCGAGCGCAACGGGAGCTTGTGCTTTTCCTGCCCGAGCGGATATGGCATGGCGCGATGGACCGGCAAGTCCAGTGTTACGTTGCTGGCGGGGGACACCCTTTCCTTCGAGGCGCTGGTGAGCGCCGGATCGCGGATATCGACCGATTCGACCCATCTCGTTGAACTCGGGCTCGGTTTTACCGATACGGTTCGCAATCCGTCCAAAAGCTGCGTGGTTTACCTGGCCCGGACTCCGACCGGCCTTTCTGGCTTTGTGGAGTGTACGGCGGGAGTGTCCCGTTACAAGTCCTTTGTGATCCCCGGGGCCTATAGCCGGCATATCATCTCCCTGCATTACAGCACCAACACCGGGAAGGTCACGGTCTCGTACCGCCCGATGGGCACCTCCTGGGGCATCGTCATCGCCACCATTCCGCTCAACAGGTGGTGGGGGATTCCGGCCGGCGAATCGGCGCCTCTCACGCCGTTGCTGACGGCTCAGGCGTATGGCATTCCGGTTCAATTCGCCAACAAGGCTTTTCTGGACGAGGCCGTCATGACGATTACCGCCCCTTGAGGGTCGAAACACGCCGGAAGAGGCGATGTTCACGTTCGGCGCCCGCTTTCCCCGGCCCCGCTCCGACCAGGAAGCGTCCGCCTCGCAATGATTGCGGAATGCGCCTGCTTTTGATAGGGTAGTGATTCTTCAAGGAGAAGTAAAAATGCTGATCTCGGGTGATTCCATTCTTTGCGTGATTCTCGGCTCCGTTTTTGTCGGTCTCTGTGTGGCCGCGCCAGGCGCCCGGGGCGATGTGCCTCTGGTCCAGAATGGCAAGCCGGCGGCTAAAATATATGTGTCCGGGCCATTGGACGAGACGGCGCCGGCGGCGGATGCGATCAAGAAGACGAGGGCGATGCCCCCCGGTCGCACGGTTACCCGTGAAATGGTGGACGAACTGAACCTGCACCTCGGGAAGATGAGCGGGGCGACCCTGGACGTGGTGGTCACCGACGATCCCGCGCAGGTCAAGGCGCCGGCCATCGTGCTGGGCGCGCTGGCCGTGAAGATGGGCGCCGTGCCTGCCTTGACAGGCGAATCACGGGAAGGCTTCCGCCTGCTGGTCAAGGACGGCAAAGTCCTGATCGGGGGCGAGAGCGATGAGGCCGCCCTGTTCGGGCTCTATGCCTTGCTGGAACAGCTGGGGTGCGACTGGGTGATGCCCGGCGACATCGGCATGATCGTTCCCCGCCAGGCGACGGTGACGGTCAAGGACCAGGACCTTTCGTCCAAGCCCGATTTCCTCTTCCGCTCGCTCTGGTATCGCGGCTACCCGCAGCCCCGTCTTCCCGAGGAGGGCGCCCGCATGGCGCAGTGGCTCCGCCGCCAGCGGCGCGGCTCGTGGACGCATCCCGTGGCGGGCGCCGGCGGCCATGTGTGGGACCAGTTCATTGGCCGCCACAAGGCGGAGTTCGAGAAGGATCCCACCATGCTGGCGCTCCGGCGCGCGCCGGACGGCTCGCTGAAGCGCATGGGGCCCCAGCTCGAGTCGACGCACCCCCGCGTGATCGAATTGTTCGTGCAGGACATCAAGGCCGCCTACAGCAAGAATATCGCGGAGGGGAAGTGGACGAAGGACACCGTTGCCGCGTTCGGGGTGGGGCCGGCGGATGGCATGGGCTACTCGGTGTCGGCGGAGTCGATGCTGGCCGGTTCCGGCATGACGGACCCGATCACCGGCGAACCCGACCGCACGGATGATCTGATCCTGCTGTCCAACCGGATCCTGGCGGAGGTTCACAAGGAATACCCGAATGCGTATGTCGGGTTTTATTCCTATTCCACCCACGCCAATTATCCCGTGCGGTACAAGCCCGACCCGAAGATCGTCATCATTTTCGCCCCCATCAATTTCTCGCGCCTGCACGGCGTGCTGGACGCGACCTCCAAAACCCAGCCTTTCTACCGGGAAGTGGTGGAACAGTGGGGCAAGACGGCCCGTGAGCAGGGGAATGTCCTCATCTACAGGGGTTACAACTGGAACCTGGCCGACAACATGCTGCCCTTCACCAAGATCCGCATCTGGGGTGAAGAGCTTCCGTTTTACAAGAAGCATGGCATCGTGGGCCTGAACGTGGAGGCCACGAAGGCCTGGTCGGTCAACGGCGCCTCGGACTATGTGTTCATGAAGCTGGCCTGGGACTCCTCGCAGGACTGGAAAAAACTGCTGCGCGGCTATTGCGAAAAATCCTACGGCGCCGGCGCGGGGCCGATGGAGGCCTACTTCAACCTGCTGATCGAAACGCAGCACGGGGCGGGGCAGGAAGCCGGATCGTATCATTCGTTTCCTCTGATATACGACCAGGCGTGGGTGACCAAAGCCATGGCGCTGGTGGAGGCCGGCATCGCAGCCGCGAAGACAGAAGAGGACAAGACCCGGGCCGGCTTCGTGAAGGCCAACGTCGAATCGCTCCGGCTGTTCCTGGGCTATACCGACAAGGTTCAGTCCTTCGATTTCCCCGCGGCCAAGCTGGCTTATAACGCGATGTTCACGCATTGGACCAATTCGTATGCCCTCAACACGGACCTGGTGGCCAACGAGGTTCCCCAGTATTTGAAGCGGTTCATGTCCCTGTTTGTGGAGGAGTCGCTCAAGTATTCCAGCCAGCCGTACCGGAAGCTGATCGAGATTCCCGAAGCGCTGCCGACCCTGCTGGATCCCTGCTCCGTGGGGCACCGGATGAATTTCCAGGGGCCGGCCATCCAGGATCGCCAGCTGATGGTGACCCACACCTTCTCCAGCACCTGGGATGCCCAGGGGCTGTTCGGGCTGCGGGACGGCGCGGTCTGGTACCGGTTCCATTTCCCGCTGGCGGCGGAGGCCAAGGGGCAGCCGCTGGGCCTGTTCCTGGGCGGCGTGGAGGACGAGGCCCGCGTCTGGCTGAATGGCGAGCTGATCGGCACCTCGGGCCGCGGCTTCAGCAAGCCGTTCGTCTTTGACCTGACCGACGCCGCGGCGGCCGGGCGCGACAACGTGCTGGCCATCCAGATTATCCGCAACAGCAAGGCCAACGAGATCGGGCTCGGCGGCATCCTGAGGCCGTCCTTCCTCTTCACGGGGCCCCGCCTCGAGAAGAAGGCGCCGGCCGTCATCAACCTGGATCGGGTGCTGCCCGGCGGCGAAGTGGCCAATTGAGGCGGGAGCGCGAATCATGGCTCTGGTTGACCGGGATTACATGCAGGGGCGTTCACGGCGGTTGCCGGAGCCGCCGCCGTGGCATCTGCGGCTGCGTTTCTGGCTCTGGTGCTGGTGGCGGGATTGGCGCAACAGGAGAGTGAAGTGAAACGATATCTTTCAAGCCTGGCGGGTTTGCTGGTTCTGGTCGCCTGGGCCTGTCCGGCTGCGGTGCCGCCCGACCAGATCCCGACCTTCAAGTGGCGCGGCCGTGTGGTGAATTCGGCCGGCGCTCCGGCGGCCACCAACAAATCCTTTGCCATCCAATTGAATCGCGAGGGTGAGACGGCGACTGGCACGACCTGGTCGGCCTGGCATCCGTTCGGCCTGGAGCAGGCCAAGAAATCCGTGGGGCCCCATTCGTATCCAAACGATTACATCAAGGGGTGGCCGATCGTCTTTCGCCTGGGCTATTCCGGCATCGCCGATCCCGCCGACGTCGAGGCGGAACTGGTGTTTGACGAGGAGTCCGGCAAGACCCTGACGCTGACCGGCCACCTGTTCGGCGGGGATATGGGGTTCCTGGTCTGGCGCGAGGACGGCAAGCCGCGCGTCGCCACCATGCGCGAGTATAACCGCCGGTACTGGCAGGCGTTCGAAAAGGCCCCGCTGGCGCCCGCCGACCGGCCGAAGCTGTTTCCCATCGCCGACCGCTACATCCATGGCGACTCCGACCTGAACGGGCTGGAGGAGGGGATTGCCACCCTGGCGAAAGGCGGCTTCAGCGCCATCATGACGGGGCCGGATGCGCGCTCGCGGTCGATCGTGCTCAAGACCGGGGTGTCCAAAATCTCCTGGGCCATCTACAGCCCCCCCGGTTATTGCTTCGATTACGGGCTCAAGGATACGGAAGTCGGGACATTCGCTGACGATCTTGTGAAAAGCTACACGAACGTCGGGTTTGCCCGGCAGGATATGGCCCTGTACTGCCTGTCGGACGAGCCGGGCTGGTATTATCCGGGACAGGTTCCGCCGCTGACCAACAGTCCCGCCGGCATGCAGCGCTTCCGCGACTACCTGAAAGCGCAGGGGCTGAAGCCCGGCGATGTCGGCGCGGCCCGCTGGGAGGATGTCTATCCGCTGGGCCGCAGCCAGGCGAAGGACCTGAAGGCCAGGCGCCTCTTTTACTGGACCATGCGCTTCTTCCCGTGGGATTCGGCCCGCCATTTTGCCGATGTGACCCGGACGCTGGAGAAGGCGTTCTACACGAACATGCCCATCCTGGTGAACTGGAATTTCTTTGCGGGCCGGCTGTATGTGCCGGGCCCTGTGGCCAACAACGGCGCCAAGACCGATCCGGATGCCGCCATGGGCGGGCACGACTGGCTGGAGTTCGGCCGGATGCGCGGCAGCACGATGCTGTGGACCGAGGATTGGTTCGGCGACCAGCAGGCGTATCAGTGGTCGTATTATGCGGCCCGCATGCGCGCGGGCGCCCGGCTGGGCGGCATCCGGTTCGGCGGCTACGTGATTCCCCGCACGGCCGGCAGCCGGGAAAACGGCATTTTGCAGAAAATCCTGACCCTGATCGGCAGCGGCGGCAAGGGGCTGAAGTATTTCGTGTTCGGCCCCGAGTACGTGTTCCCCGGCAATTGTTATTCCGAAAACGTCAATGTCCTGCCCAAGATGGCCGAGGCCCATCGCATGATCGGCAAGGCGGAGCCGCTGCTCTGGCCGGGCGAGAGGCCGCTGTCGCCCGTGGGCCTGCTCATGCCGCGCAGCGCCCAGATGTGGGACGCCAAGGACGAGGCCATCCCGAAATCGATCGAGGACGCCACCAATACCGATCTCAACCGTTCCACGGTGGATTACATGGCCGAACTGTTCGACCTGTATCTGGCCCTCCAGCACGACAATATTCCGGCCGAGATCGTGGATGAGGATGACCTGACCGACAAAGGATTGGCTCCCTACAAGGTTCTGTATGTGACCGAGCCCAATATCCCGCTGGAAGGCCAGCAGGCCCTGGTCAAGTGGGTCAAGGCGGGCGGCACGCTCGTTACCGTAAGCGGCGCGGGTTCGGCGGACCGGTATAATGAGCCGTCGGATGTTCTTTCGTCTGGTCTGGGATACGAGGAAAAGGCGCCCGCCCGGATGCTGATCGGCCGGCTTAACACGCTTGCGGAAAGCGCTCAGATGACGGCGGCGAGTGCGACGTCGACGCTTGTCCGGATTTGCGGACCGGTTTCCGCCGTTTCCTCGTCAAAAGGAACCGTGGAAGCGCAGTTCGCGGACGGTAAGCCGGCCCTTGTGCGGACCGTTGTCGGCAAAGGCGTATCCCTGCACTTTGCCTGTTTCCCCGGGTTGTCCTACCGCCGGTTCCAGGAGGGCGAGGCCGACAAGCTGCCGGTCGGTTGGCCGGCGGCCTGCCGCAAGCTGATCACCGAGCCCGTGCGCCAGGCCGGCGTCGTCATGCCGGTCACCGCGGACCGGCCCATGATCGAAACGCCCGTGCTGGTGTCGGAGGCCGGCATGGCCGTGACGCTGCTGAACTGGTCGGGCCAGCCGATTGAGAAACTGTCTCTCGCGGTGTCGTGTTTATGGATCGTGAAATCGGTGGAGAGCGTGAAGCACGGGAACGTGCCGTTTGCCGTTGAGGAGAGTGGCGGCATCCAGGTGACGCTGCCCCTGGATGGCGCCGACGTTCTCATGATCAGGAAATAGGAACATGTCAAAAGGCCCGCAAAACCTGCTCCTTCACGTCTGCTGCGCCCCCTGTGCGGCCGGCTGCGCCGATCGCCTCCCGGGCGAGTGGACGCCGACGCTCTTTTTCTCGAATTCCAATATCGCGCCCCGCGAGGAGTACGACCGGCGCCTGAGGGAGGTCCGCAAACTGGCGGACATCCTGTGCCTCACGCTCGTGGAAGACGAGTACAACCACGAGGCCTGGCTTGCGGCGGTTGCGGGGCTGGAGAACGAGCCGGAGGGCGGGGCGCGCTGCAAGGCCTGTTTCCGGTTCCGGATGGCCCGCACGGCGGCCCGCCTGGCGGATCTGGGTTGTACCCAATTTACAACCACTATCACGGTGAGCCCCCACAAGAAGAGCCCCGACGTGTTTGCCGCCGGCAAGGCGTGCGGGCCGTTCCTGGAGCTGGATTTCAAGAAGCGCGGCGGCTTCGAGCATAGCGTGACCATGAGCATGGAGTACCGGCTGTACCGGCAGAAGACCTGCGGATGCGAATTTGCGAAGGAAAGGGAAACGAAGTCATGAACCAGTATGAGATGCAGGGCACGATTACCAAGATCCTGGAAGTCCAGACGTTCAGCAAGGGGTTTACCAAGCGCGAGTTTGTCGTCACGACCGACGACAAGTATCCCCAGCTGATCAAGTTCGAGTGCGTCAAGGAGCGCATCGGCCTGCTGGACACGGCGAAGGAAGGGGACACGGTCAACGTCCAGTTCCGGATCCGCGGCAGCGAGTATAACGGGAAGGTGTTCGTCAACCTCCAGGCGATCGGCCTGACCGTGTCCGGCGCGTCCGAAGGGGGCGAGGGCGGCGACCGCCTCCCGAGCGAGCCCGAGGCCGAAGCGGACACGGGCGAATCCATGCCGTTCTGAGATGAAACGTGCCGTCATCTTCGATATCGGGGGCGTGCTGCTGGATTTCGACCTTCCCCGGCTGGTGGCCCAGGCGGCCCGGGGGGATGCGGCGGGCATCCGGGCCCTGCTGGCGTTGCGCAACCACGAGAGCCTGCGCCACGTGGAAAGCGGCGTCATGACGGGGGAGGTCTATTTCGATTCTTTCATCCGGCCGGTGGTGCCGCACTGGACGTTCCGCGACCTGATTGACGGCTGGAAGTCGATATTCTCCGAAAACCGTGAGGGGCTGGCCCTGCTGGACCTGGCGCGCGCGCGGGGCGCGGCCGTGTTTTTCCTGAGCAACCTGGCGGATTTCAACCGGGTGGCGATCGAGGAGCAGTTTCCGGATTTCCTGGGGCGGAGCGACCTGAATTTCCTGTCGTATGAAATGGGCTGCGTGAAGCCGGAGCCTGTCATCTTCCAGCGCGTGCTGGCGACGATCGGCGCCCGGCCGGACCAGTGTGTTTTCCTGGATGACACGCCGGGCCACGTGGCGTCGGCAAAGCGGCTCGGGTTGAACGGCATTGTTTTCCAGAACGGGCGGGGGAGCCGGATCGAAGAGCGGCTCGACGCGTGGATGTCCGGCAAAGACGGCCTGAACGGGCTGGAGGAATGACGATGGAACAGCCGAAATCGATGGACCGGTTGCAGACCTTGATTGTCAAGACGCGGAGCTATCGCCGTTTTCACCAGAATGTCCCGATGACGCTTCACCAACTCCGGGACCTGGTGAATCTGGGGCGACTCTCGGCCTCGGGTGGCAACAAGCAGCCGCTGAAGTACGTGCTTTCGTGGACGCCGGAGAAAAACGCGAAGATCTTTCCGAGCCTGCATTGGGCCGGTCATTTGAAGGATTGGGGCGGGCCCGTGGAGGGGGAGCGCCCGGCCGCCTATATTCTGATCCTCTGCGATCTTTCCCTCGCCAAGAGCCCGGGCTGCGACCACGGCATCGCGGCGCAGAGCATCATGCTGGGCGCGGTGGAGATGGGTTTCGGGGGCTGCATGCTGGGCGCGGTGGACCGGGTCACGCTGCGCGAGGCGCTGGCCATTCCGGAGGCCTACGACATTGCCCTGGTCCTGGCGCTCGGGAAGCCGAAGGAAACCGTCCTGCTGGAGACCATGAAAGACGGCAAGTTCGAATACTGGCGGGACGAGCGCGGGTTTCATCACGTGCCTAAAAGAGTCTTGAATGACCTGATCCTGAACCTGTAATATTTTTCAAGAAACACGTATGCCCGGTTTAAGCGAGCCGGAGAAGGGAAGCGTCATGAACGGTAAGCAGTTGAGGGGGATTGTCGTCGGAGCCATCATGGTATTGCTGGCCTTTGCCGGTCCGGCCCGGGCGCAGAATCAGTTGATTCACGGGAATGCAGCGGAGCCCCAGCTGGCGAGGGATTGGGTTTCCATTAACCATATGCCATTCGGGTTGGAAGGCTATCTCAAGTTGAACATGACCACTGAGGTTTATCTGCCCCTGGCGACGTTCAAGGATTCGTCGAGGGTCCTCACCCGCGTCAGGACGCTCTTTTATGCAGCCCCCGATGTGCATGTGATTGGAATCAGCGTCTGGGACGGCGGGACCCAGATCAAGTCGAAAACCGGCTCCTGGACGGGCAATCTGAACCTCTATTTGAAAATGCCCGTCGGTTACCAGGTCCAGCATGGGCTGAGCGTGAGCCTGACCCTGCAGTCGGGATCCTCGGCCAACGTCAATGAACGCCGGTTTGTCTTGAACAGCGGCGCGGCCGAGTACAAGTACCTGCTGGTCACGGCTGCCGAGTAAGGCTGAAACGCAATGGGTTGTTCAAGGGGACACGCAAATGAGCACGAAATGTTTTTTTATTCGGGTTGTCGCGCTGGCTGCGCTGCTTGCGCTGGCTACCCCTGCGCAGGCCCAGTATCAATTAACGCATGGTAATGCCGCCGAAACCCAGAACACGTCCCAGTGGCACCAGGTGATTCACCTGTCCCACGGGCTGGATGGCTTTGTGCGGAGCGGGCAAAACGCCATCGTTAACTTTCCGCTGGCGACCGACGTCGAGCCGTGGAAGGTGTTTTCGAAGGTCCTCTTACGTTTTTACGCCGACACCGATGTGCATGTCGTCCGGATCGACCTCTGGGATGGGGGAACCCTGATCAAGTCCAGAACGGGATCATGGACCGGCGATACGGTTGTCGGCATCCTGCCGCCGGCCGGCTATGCCATCCAGCACGGGCTTTCTCTGAGTATCACGGCGACGGGCGGCTACGACAGTAACCTTGTCAAACGGCGCTTCATCACGCACGGGGCAGGCGTCCTGATGGAGTTTTTGCCGGTTGCCGTCTCGCCCTGGTCGTGACCCGGTCCTGCTTCAGGATCGGGCATCCAGCTCCGCCCAGCGCGCGAAGGATGTTTCCATCGCGTGCGCGATGGCGCTCAACCGGTCGGCGACGGCCTTGATGTCATCGGCTGAAGAACGGTAAAAGGCGGGATCCGCCTGCTTCCGGTGGAGTTCGTCCTGCTCTTTTTCCAGCGAGGCGATATGCTCCGGCATGTGCGCCAGTTCATGCCGCTCCTTGTTGCTCAATTTGCGCGTGCCGCCGGGCGTGGACAGCTTGACCGGCGCCGCGGGGGCGTCCTTATCGGGTCCGGCGGCCGCCGGACGCTGGGCCACCCAGTCGTCGTAGCCGCCCGGATACTCGGCGATTTTGCCGTTTCCTTCAAAAACGAGGGTGCTGGTGACCACTTCGTTGAGGAAGGCGCGGTCGTGGCTGACCATCAGCAGGGTGCCTGAAAACTCGACCAGCACGTTTTCCAGGAGCTCGAGCGTTTCGATGTCGAGATCGTTGGTCGGCTCGTCCAGCACCAGCACGTTGGCGGGGCGGGTGAAGAGCCGGGCGATGAGCAGGCGGTTGCGTTCGCCGCCGGAGAGGGCCTTGACCGGGGTCCTGGCACGCTCGGGCGAAAAGAGGAAGTCCTCCAGGTAGCCGTAGACATGCCGTTTGCGGCCGTTGATCTCGATCATCTCGGCGGAGCCGGCCACGCACTCCTTCACGGTCAGCCGTTCGTCCAGGATTTCGCGGTGCTGGTCGAAATAGACGGGCTGCAGCTTGGTGCCGTGTTCGATCTTTCCTTGTTGCGGCACCAGATCGCCGAGGAGGATCTTGAGCAGCGTGGTCTTGCCGCAGCCATTGGGGCCCATGATGCCGATCTTGTCGCCGCGCATGATCTGGAGAGACACGTCGTTCAGGACCGGCCGGCCGCCATAGGCCTGGCAGAGGTGCTCGGCCGTGATGACCTTCCGTCCGCTGCGCTCCGCCGCCTGGAGCCGGATGGTGGC
>CAYZVY010000010.1:37501-39463 GCA_964481675.1 uncultured Verrucomicrobiota bacterium | reverse complement strand
CTGACCCTTTCTATGTCTGCTCCATCTGGGTGCCTCGCCAAGCGGCGTCACTGAACCCGGAATCCGGATCTCGCCGACCAGGTTCCATTCGGCATCGATGAACCTGCGGGTTTACCACACCAGGATCACCGCGCCGTTCCGGTACTTGAGCGTGACAAAGGTCACCGTGCCGGGCGTTCCGTTCGACCAGCCGGTTCCGTTGACTGCCGCGGCCGTGCCGGCATAGCCCTTGAGGGTGGAGCCGAACTCCACGTTGTTCAGCGAGGTGCCGGCCAGGATGCCGGCGCGGCGTTCCGCCGGGACTCCCGACCACACGGCGATGCGGCCGCCGCCGCCGCCGCCGCCGTTGCCGGTGGCAGAGCCGCCCTTCGCCCGAAGAACGCCGGTGGTTGCGCCGCTGAAAGCCGTGCAAAACACCTCGATGCCGCCGCCTGCTCCGGCTCCGCGGTAGCCGGTGAAGGTATCGTCCTCGCCGTTGGCCGTGATGAGACCGTCGTTCACCACCGTGCCGCGCGCCACGAGCCGGACGCCGCCGCCGCCAAAGGTGCGCGAGAAGCCGTAGACGATCTCCCAGACGCAGCCGCCGCTGCCGGCCTCGGCCGTCAGGTTGGTGCCGTAAACGCCACCCCCCGTCGCCCCCGCGGCGTTCCCTTTTCCGCCACCGCCGCCGTACCCGCCGCCCCCGCCGTAGCCGCCCCCGTCCGCCCCGCCCTTGCCCGGGCCGCAGCCGGGACTGAACCCGCGGCCGTCGGCGTTGATCCCACCGCCCGCCGCGATCGTCGCGTTCCCGAATTCGAAACGGACCGCGCCACCGTTGGTGGGATTGGCCACCGGGACCAGCCACGACGAGGCGGCCACCGCCAGGTCGCCCGTCACCGACACGAGGGCGCCCCAGGCGTCGGGCGTGTTCGTGAAGCCGGCGAAGACGACCAGGCTGCCGCCGTTGGTGAGGGTCAGGCCGCCGCCCGCGTCGAGCCGGGGCTTTGCCTGCTGCAAGGGGCCGTGCACGTAGGGTGGACCCCCGCCCAGGACCAGTCGACCGTTGTCAAGCAGGACGCTTCCGCCCACCGTGAGCACCGGGCCAGTCGAGCCGACGCCTGCCGTTCCGGCAAGGCTCGCGGCCCCCCTGCGCACCGGCTCCCCGCCAAGTGTCAGTTCGCCACCGGACTTGACCACGAGATCGTTGGTGACCGTCAGCGTGAAGGGCGCGTTCGTATCGCCCAGGCTGAGCACCGCGTTGCTGACGGTGAGCGAGCCGACCGACCAGGCGGTGGTTGAGGGAATCAGGATCCGGGTGTCGGTGAAGCGGTCGAGGGTGTCGGACAGGAGCCCGGTGTCGGACAGGTTAACCGTGCCCATACCGGCCGCGTATTTCCACCACATCCGGTTGGTCTGGGTATCACCCCAGCCGCTGCCGGGCGAGGTTGAGAAGGCCAGGCGGACGCCGGGCGCCGTGGAGGTGTAAGACAGGGCGATCCGACCGCCGCCGCCCCCGCCACCGCCGGAGGCGCTGGCGTTCCCGCCGTTCGCCTGGATCACGCCGTCCCCGCCTGCGAGGGTCTGGCAGGAAAGGAAGATCCCGCCGCCGGAGCCGCCGCCGGCGTACGAGGTGCCGGCCTGGCCATTCGCGGCGATCGTGCCGTCGAGCGTGGCCGTGGCCGTCGCCTCGATGCGGACCGCGCCGCCGCCGGCACCACCGAATCCCCACGAGCCGGAAGAATAGGAACCGCCGCCACTGCCGGGCCCCTCAGCAGACGAGGCCGTTCCCTGCGCGGTCCCGCCGGCCTCGCCAGCCAAACCGATGCCGCCCCGGCCGCCATAGCCGCCGCCGCCGCCGTAGCCATTCCCTTCGCTGTCACCCGCGCCGGGGCCGTCGCCTTTCCCGTAATGGATGGCCGCGCCGTTCGAGGGCCCGTAGCCGAGGCCGGAGACGTCGATCCGGCCGGCCGGCTGGAGCGTGAA
>CAYZVY010000010.1:0-37401 GCA_964481675.1 uncultured Verrucomicrobiota bacterium | reverse complement strand
AGGGCCCGTAGCCGAGGCCGGAGACGTCGATCCGGCCGGCCGGCTGGAGCGTGAAATTGGAGCACACCAGATGGACGCGGTTGGACATCTGGCTGTTGGTGAAAGCGCCGGGCAGGGAGACGAGCCCGCCGATGGTGATATCACCGCTCGCCCGGAGGGTGGCCGACCAGTTGGTGAACAGCAGAACGGCGCCATTGCTGACCGTTAAAGAGGCAATGTCCTCAACCGAGCCGACCGTAACCGTGCCGGCCTCGATCGCGATCGGGTCAAGCGGGCCAGGCACGCCATTGGGCGTCCAGCCGCCGGCCGTCAGCCAGTTGCCGGTCCCACCGGTCCACTGCCGCTCCTGGCCGGTGGTGGAGACGAAGGTGGCGGTGACGGTACGGGGCTGGTCCATCGTCAGCGTCGCCGTCGCGTTCGAGATCTGCGCGGCGGGCACGTCGCCTTCCCACCGCCGGAAGGCATACCCGTTGGAGGCGGTGGCGGTAATCTCGACCGTCGCGCCGTTCGTGTACCAGCCGGAACGCTCCGTGGAAGAGGTGCCATTGGGGCCGGAGAGAACGGCGAGTCGGTACTGGTTGGTCCAACTCCAAGTCAGGGTGAGGCTGTTGGTAAGCTGGAAAACCGCTTGGGTGGAGGAGCCGGAGGCGGCCTGGAAGACGCCATCGAGGAGGGTCCAGCCGGTACAGGCGCGGCGGGAGACGTCGGTTTCGTCGGCCAGACTCGCCACGGCGTTGGTGACCCAGGCATCGCGGGGGATGTCAGTGTGAACGCCATAGCCGCGGGGCGCGGGGCTGCCGTAGTTGGCGGGGTTGCCGGCGATGGTGAGGGTGGTGCTCTTGGTGATGAAGAAGGCGGTGCCCGGCGTGCCGTTGCTGTAGCCGGTGCCGTTGGTGACGGTGACAGAGCCAGTGAAGGTCGGGTAGGAGGGGAGCTTGGTCGCGCCGGCAACCTCCTGGCCCATCACGAGTTGGGCCTCCTCGGCGTCGGAGAGGCCCACGGCCACGGCGATGCGGCCGCCGCCTCCGCCGCCGCCGCCCGTCCCGTTGCCGCCGACGGCGCGCATCGTGCCGTTTCCGGAGAACGAGCCGCAGGCCACGAAGAGACCGCCGCCGGCCCCTCCGCCGTAGCTGGCATCGTTTTCGCCCGGGGCCGTGAGGATGCCGTCCACGACGGCGGCGTTGCGGACGTCGAGCCAGATCGAGCCGCCGCCGTAGCCGCGGTAGTCCGTGGTGGAGTAGCCGCCGCCGCCGCTGCCGGGGTCGA
This sequence comes from uncultured Verrucomicrobiota bacterium, assembly GCA_964481675.1. GTDB lineage: Bacteria > Verrucomicrobiota > Kiritimatiellia > CAIKKV01 > CAIKKV01 > CAIKKV01. Next base: position 36,135 of record CAYZVY010000010.1, on the reverse strand, counting down.
TGGGCGCGTTGGAAACGCCGTAAGGCGAGCCGCCGTAGGCGGTCAAGTCGGTGCCTCGGCCGCCGGCCCCGCCATAGCCTCCGCCTCCTCCGAAGTTGGGCTGGGAGCCCTTGCCAAGCCCGGACTTGCCCGAGTAGCCGGCCGCGTAGGCGTTGAAGCCGCCGGAGGGGAGGACGGCCAGGCTGTTCATGCGAAAGGCGGGCGAGCCGCCGTTGGTGGAGGAGGAGACGGGGTAGATCCAGGAAGAGGGGGCCACGGTGACGCTGCCGGTCACGGCCACCAGCGCGCCCCAGGCCGTGGCGCTGTTGGTGGCGCCGGCGAAGACGGTCAGGCTGCCGCCGTTCGTGAGGGTCAGGTTGCCGCCGACCTCGAGGCGCGGGCGGGCATGCTGGCTGCAGGTGTTGCCCAGGCGGGTGCCGCCGCCGAGTACGAGGGCGCCGTTGTTGAGGAGCAGGTTGCCGCCGACGGTGACCGCGGGATTGGTCGTGTTGGCCCCGGCGGTGCCGCCGAAGCTGTAGGCGCCGCGCTTGAGCGGGACGCCGCAGAGGGTGAGCTCGGCGTTGTCGCGCAGGACGAGGTCGTTGGTCACGGTGAGCGAAAAGGCGGCGTTGGTTTCGCCGAGGCTGAGGACGGCGTTGCTGACGGTGAGGCTGTTGACGGACCAGGCGGTGAAGCCGGGGATGGTGATGCGGACGGAGGCGAAGGAGTCGAGGGTTTCGCCGAGGAGGCCGGGATTGGAGAGGTAAAGGGTACCCATGCCGGAACCGAGCTTGGCCCAGAGGCGGTTGGTTTGGGACTCGGCGAAGCCGGTGCCGGGGGCGGCCGCGAAGAGGAGGCGGGTGCTGGGCGTAACGTTGGTGTAGACGAGGGCGATGCGTCCGCCCCCGCCGGCCCCGCCGGTCGCGTTGGCGTTGGTGCCGCCGAGGACGGAGAAGGATCCGCCTGAGCCGGCGAGGGTGACGCAGGAAACGAGAATGCCGCCGCCCGAGCCACCGCCCGCGTGGGAGGTGCCGTTGGCGCCGTTTGCGGCAATGGCGCCGGAGAGGGTGGCGGTGGCGGCGGCCTCGATCCAGACGGCACCGCCGCCGGCGCCGGCGTAGCCAAAGGTCCCGCCGATGTAAGAGCCCCCGGAACTGCCGGGCATGTTGGCGGCGGAGGCGATGCCGTTGACGACTCCGCCGGCGCCGGAGGAATAGGAGATGCCGCCACGCCCGCCGAAGCCGCCGCCGCTGCCATAGCCGTTGCCGTCGTCGGCCCCGAAGCCCGGGCCATCGCCCTTTCCGTAGTGGACGTTGCCGGCGGAGGGGCCGAAGCCGAGACCGCTGGCAAGGATCCGGGCGCCGGGCGCGAGGGTGAAGTTGGTGCAGACGACGTGGACGCAGTTGGACATCTGGTTGTTGGTGAAGGATCCGGGCAGGGTGAGGGCGGCGCCGGAGAGGAGGGTGACTTCGGAGGCCTGGAGCGCGGTGGTCCAGTTGGAGAAGGTGACGGTGCGGTTGGAGATAGTGAAGGAAGCGAGCCAGGGCGTGGAACTGGTCAGGAGGAGGTTGGTGTAGGTTGTGGAGGTGGAGTCGACCACCACGACGTGGCCGTTGGAAGGCAGGCCGGCGCTCCAGTTGACGGGATTGAACCAGTCGCGACTGCTTTCCCCAAGCCAGGTGTTGGTGATGGTCTGGCCGGCGATGGGACCGGCGACAAGGGCCAGCGAGGCGGCGAGGACGGCGGAACGGACGATGCGTAGAATCATGGTTGTATCCCTACGAAAGAGGACATACAAGACAAGCAGGCTCCCACGAGGTTAAATACTGGCAAAACGAAGGCTAATTGTCCATGAATTGTTTATCAGGCGAATCAGGATAACAGCGCTGGCGAAAGCCGCCCTGCTTGCCGGTTCTTGATCGATTAGTCCGGCTTTTTCTCCAGCCATCCGAGCAGCGCCTCCACGCTGCCGGTGGCGGCCAGGGCCGCGGCGGCGGGATCTTCCGGCGGGGCCTGTTCCCTGATCATCGTCGCCAGGTCGGCGTGCTGGACCGCCTCGCGCACCGCCTCCCAGGCGAGGGTGGGGACAGGCCCGTGGAGCCCGGGCAGCACCACCACGGAGACGTCCGGGATATGCTCGTAGGCCGTGTCCCACGGATCGCGGAACGGATAATAAAAGGCGAAGAAGGCCGTGCCCACGCACCGCCCGGGCTGGGCGGGGATCTGCCGGATCTGGTTGTATAAGCCGGCCGCCATCTCCGGGCTCTTGTCCCCGTAACAGGGCGTCGTATACCACATCCACGTCTTGGCGGTGATGATCGCCCGCTTGGCCGCCGCCTGCTGGGGGGGATAGACCAGGTGGTGCCGGTAGGGCAGCCAGAAGTCGCAGAACGGGTCCAGGATCTGGAACGTTTCCAGGCCGGCCGCCTCGCCGGGATTGAAGGAGAGGCGCGCCTTCGGGTCGGCTTCCCGCACCGCGCGGGCCGTGTCCAGGAACGGCTTGAGCTCCTCATCCGTCTTGCCGCAGGGCTCGTCCCGGATGGTGAACACCCAGTCGCCGTAATCCAGCCCCATGCCCTTCAGCTGTTCAATATAGGAACGGACGGAGTTCGTCGTGGCGGCGCCCAGCGACAGGGCCAGCAGCCGGATCCCGTACCGGGTCATGTCCTCTTTCGGCAGGGGCTTGTACCAGATTCGCATGCCATGGGCCTGATAGTCGCGCCGGTACGCCTCGCCCTCCGGCGGCGCCGTCCACCCGCCCACCAGCACCGGCTGTTTCGGCGCGATCTCCACCGGCGACACATGGATGCGCAGCGTCACGGTGCGCGCGACGCCCGGGCCGGTCAGCGTGACTGCCGCCGTGTGCTCGCCCGCGGCCGCGCCGTGGCTGTCCACGGTCAGGTGGAGCCCGGCCACATTCAGCGGCGGCAGCGTGAGGCCGGGCCGGCGGAGCAGGACAAAGGGGCTCCAGTCCTGGCGGAAGTCCCGGCCGTAGGGCGCGAAGCCGATGACCCGCCAGGCGATCGGCGGCAGCCCGGCCGGCGCGGAGCACGCGACTTGCAGGGGGAGGGGCTCGTCCGCCGTGCTGCGCAGCCAGAGCTGCACCACGCGGGTGGCGTTGCGCGGCAGCGTCAGGTGGATCTCCTGGTCGCCGGCGGGCAGCGGCTGCCGGGGCCACCAGTCCTGGGCGAGGGCGGAGACGGCGTCCGGCACCACGGCCAGCAGGAAGCGGTTCGTCGGCCCCGCGCCCAGCGCCGCAGCCCGCGCCCGGTACTGGTCGCGGGTGATGGGCGGACGCACGGTCCCCTGCGGAGCGAAATCGGGATCGGTGGTGACCACGAAATCGTGCACCCAGCGGTAGGTGCCGGGCGCCTTGTAGCGAAGCGGGACGATCTTGAAGCGCAGGTCGCCAGCCTGCGCCTCCAGCGTGCCCACGCGCTGCCACTCGTTCGAATACTGGTTTTGGTCCCGGTCGAACTGCACGGTTTTGCCGCCCGGCTCGGCGACGGTGAGGCGCCAGGGGGCATAGTAGCCGTTCAGGATCCGGATGCGCACCCAGACGGTGTAGAGGGCGGCGCGCTCGACCGGAAGCGAGGCGGTGGCGTCGCCGCTGAAATCGCCGTAGCCGGCCGTGAGCGACGGCCCCGCCTTCTCCCAGTACCCGGAGGGCTCGAAATCGCCCGCCTGCAACCAGTAATAGAGATGGGGGGTGGGCTCGGGGCGGATGTCGCTTTTCAGCGCGTCGATCTGGCGCCGGATGCGGGCCGGGTTGCCGATCATGTTCCAGTCGTCGTTGAAATAGACCTGCCGCCCGGGCAGGCGGTAGTCGGGCAGCGTGTCGCCGAAATCCGTTTTTGCCAGCGTGTCGACGAGCTGCCGCTGGAAGGCGCGGCCGAGGGCGAAGAGGCGCGGGCTCCCGGCCGCCTGGTCCCAGCCGGCCGGCCGGACCTGCCAGCGGCGCCACAGGCCCTGTTCGCCCGGCGGAAGCGGAAGCGCGGCCCCATACTGGATGCCGTCGGGTGCTGATTTCCGCAGGTCTTCGAGGGCGGCGTCGGACGGGGCCTCGTCCCAGAGGCGTTCGGTGAGGAGCAGGCAGTCGACCTGGCGCGGCAGATAGCCCCTGGGCCCGTTCCCCGCGTGCCACCAGCGGGTCACGTGACCGAGCTGCACGGTGAAGTCGCCCGCCGGCAGGTCAACCAGCAGGTCTTTCCAGGCCGGCCCGTTGCTGGCGGCGGCATAGTCGTAGAGCTCGTCGTCCAGCAGGGGGCCGGCGCTTTCCGCCCCTTTCCGGTAGATTTTCAGCGAGGTCACGGCGGTGCCGTTGGTCCAGCCGGTGAAGCGCACCCAGAGGTGATAGACGCCGGCGGCAGGAAGGCGCAGGGGGAGCCTCACCGTGGGGCCGCTGTCGCCGGCGCCGCTGGCCAGCCAGGGCTCTTTGACCTGCCAGCCGTTGCGGTCGGCCTCGGGCAGCCGTTCCGGCTCCAGCAGGACGGCGTGCAGGAGTTCCGGCGCTTTCAGGGTTGTGGCGAGGGACTCCGGCGGCACCCCTTGCGATTCCAGGAACGCGTGGAACTCGCGCACCCGGGCGGCGTCGTGCGCCAAGGCGGGGAGCGTGAGGCCCAGCGAATAGCGGGCGCCCAGCGGTTCGTCCACCTGGGCCGAAGCGGAGCCCAGCAGGAGGCCGGCGAGCGGCGCCAGCGCCCAGGCGAGAGGAAGCGGTCGTGTCATGGGGTATCAATGCCAGAATAAAAGAGGATTCGCAACCGATATCGCACCCGACAAGTTGACACGAGTCAAAATTTATTTGATCTCGTCTGTTTTGTCGTTTAATCTCTTGGAAACTGACATTTTACACATGCCTGGAGGGGATGCGATGAAAAGACACTATTGGATGGGTTTTGCGTTGCTGGCGCTGTGGGCCCTGAGCGGGGTGGCGTCCGACCGCACCTGGAGCGGCCTGGCCGGCGACAAGAACTGGTTCAATGCGGCCAACTGGTCGCCGAGCGACAGCGCCCCGCTGGCGGGCGAATCGGCGACCATCACCAACGGCACGATTCTCCTCAACGGCAGCACGCCCGTGCTGAACACCTTTTCGATCACCAACGCCACGCTCACGTTCACCAACTGGAGCGCGGCGCTCTCGGCGACCAACGTCTATATCCGGAATGCGGCAACCCTCACGCTGCCGCCGGCCTACACGAACAACCAGATGTCGAACCGCGTCCATGTCATCTGCTCGGCCGTGTTCACGCTCGACAAGGGCGGCACGATTGACGCGGCCGGCAAAGGCTACGCCGGTGGCGGGCAGACGACGGACGGGCAGGGGCCAGGCGCCGCGGTGGCTCCCAATTATTACGGCGGCGGGGCGGGCCACGGCGGCAATGGCGGGGACTGCCATGGCGGCACCTCGGGTGACAGCACCACGGGCCGTGCCGGTTATGAATACGATTCGACCAATGCCCCCATGCTGCCTGGCAGCGGCGGCGCAGGCACGTCGGCCGGCGCGGGCGGCGGCGCCGTCTGGATCGAGGCGGCCGGGGCGGCCGTGACCGTGAACGGCACCATTTCGGCCAATGCGGCCAACAGCGCCTCCTACGGCGGCGGCGGCTCCGGCGGCTCCATCCTGATCCAGTGCGCCACGTTCGCCGGAACCACCAATGGCCTGCTCGGCGCCACGGGTGGCAACGGCGGGGATGGCGGCATCAACGGCGCGGGCGGCGGCGGGTCCGGCGGCCGCATCGCGGTGATCTACGACGGGGGCCTCCAGGCCGCGGCGGCCCGGCCCGCGGTGCGCTTTGCCATGGCGCCCGGCAAGCGGGGCAATACGCTGGGCACGAATCCGGAGCTGACCGGCGATCCCGGCAGCCTGTACCTGCCGGACGTGCTGCTGCTGTCGGAGGCGCCCGGCAACTTCGTGACCAACCGCCTGTTCGGCGTGACGAACTGGGCGATGGACCACCTGGCCCTGACGAACTGCGCCCTCTGGTTCGGCGAGCCCGGTTTCCGGCTCACGGTGACCAACGACCTGGTTTGCGCCGCGGGATCCGTCCTGACGATGTCCCCGTTTTCCGAACTGAACGTCGGGGGGAACCTGACGCTGACGAACCGGGGCGCTTTGGCGGTGTATGGCGGGATTACCAACAACGCGACGCCCGCCTATGGCGCCCTGGTGAGCGTGACCGGGACCCTGACCGTGGCCGCCGGCTCCTGGGTCACTCCCTATTCCGCCTGGGTGACGAACGGCGGCGGCGTGCGGCCGACGGTGACCAACAACGCCACCGCGGTCCCCCTCTTCAGGGCGGGCTCGCTGTCGATCGCGCCCGGGGCCGGGTTCAACGCCTATCAACTGGGCTTTGCCGGCGGCTGGGGAGACACGGACAAGGGCACCGGGCCCGGCGGCGCCACGGGCGCGACGTCCTTTTACGGGGGCGGCGGCGGTCACGGCGGCAAGGGCGGAAACGGGTCCAACGGCACGGGGGGCAGTCCGTATGATTCCACGAACGCGCCCATCCAGCCGGGAAGCGGCGGCGGCGGAACCAGGGCCGGCACGGGCGGCGGCGCGATCCGGCTGGAGGTGGCGGGGAACGCTTCCGTTTTGGGGACGCTGACGGCGAACGGGGGGCCGGCGTATGCCGGGGGGTATGGCGGCGGCGGATCCGGGGGCGGCGTCTCCCTGATGTGCGGCCAGTTTGAAATGGGGACAGGAACCGTTCTTTCCGCCTGTGGCGGGCGGCCGGGCGACACCACGGCCAAGGCCGGCGGCGGCGGGGGCGGCGGCCGCATCGCCGTGGCCATCGGGTTGGCGGCGGCGGAGCGGCAGGCGCTGCTCAACGGCCAGGCCGTGCCCGGCCTTTACACCTTCACCAATCCGGCTCCTTCCAGCGCGTTCGTGGCGGCGACCGGCGCACTCGGCATCGCGTCGTCCATTTACAGCGGCACCAACGGGACCGTGCTGTTCCTGACCACCAACAAGGTCCTCACCATCCTGGGCAAGCCGGTCGCGGCCGGCCTGCCCGCCCCGCAGACGTATGGCAGCCAGTCCTATCCGGGCGCCGATGTGTGGGTGACGAACAGCGTGGGAACGCCGGCCAACCGCGCGTCGGGTGTGGGCTGGTCCTGCCTCGGCTGGACGCTGGCCCTGACCGGCGGCGCGCAGGTCGACAGCGGCTCCGGCACGCAGGCGGTTGTGCAGGTGACGAACAACATGACCCTGACGTGGAACTGGACGAATGAATACCAGTTGGTGGTGGCCTCCTCGGCTGACTCCAACGGTTCGGTGAACGCCTCCGCGGTCAACGGCTGGTATACCAACGGCACGGTGGTGGAGGGCATCGCGGCCACGGCCTCCAACGGCTACGCCTTTTTCCAGTGGACCGGTCCCGTGGCGGCCGGGCATGAGACCGACAACCCGCTTTCCGTCACCATGACCAACGCCCGGTCGCTGACCGCCGTCTTCATTTCGCTGGCCGGCGAGAAAAAGACGTGGACCGGAAACGGCGCCTGGGAGTCCAGCAGCAACTGGGTCCCCTCCGGCATGCCGGGCACGTTCGATCAGGTTACCGTCCAGTCCGGAACGCTAGTCTTCGGCAACGCGCGGACCGTGAAGTCGATGATCGTCAGTAACGGCGCCAGCCTGCTGTTCACGAACTGGACCACCCGGCTCACGGCCTCGAATGTGACGGTCCAGAGCGGCGGCCGGATCGCGCTTCCGCCGGCCTTTACGGACAGCCAGATGTCGAACCGGATCCATATCGTCTGCACCAACCTGACCTTGGAAACCAATGCGGTGATCGAGGCGGCTGGCCTGGGGTACAAGGGCGGAGTGGCCTCTTCCGAGAGCGGGTCCGGGCCTGGCAAGGGGCTGGCGGGGACCGGTTACTATGGCGGCGGCGGGGCGCATGGCGGCGGCGGCGGCGACGGCACCGCGGGCGCCGGCGGCGTGGCGTATGATGCCACCAACGCGCCCGGCGCGCCGGGGAGCGGCGGCGGGGGCGACACTGCGGGGGCCGGCGGCGGCGCCGTGCGGATCGACGCCGCGAACGCGGTCGCGATCCATGGAACCATTACGGCCGACGGGGCGAACAGCGCCAACTCCTATGGCGGCGGCGGGGCAGGCGGGTCGATCTGGATCAGCTGTGCGACCTTGTCCGGCCTGACGAACGGGCTGCTGACGGCCCGGGGCGGGAACGGCAAGGACTACATCAACCAGGGCGCGGGCGGCGGCGGCGCCGGCGGCCGCATCGCCGTGCTCTACGGGTCCGTCCAGCCCGGAACGGGCGTGCGTTTCTCCGTGGCCCCGGGTCTGCGGACCAGCACCCTTTTCCCGGTTGTGGAGTCGGGGGATCCCGGCACCCTGTATCTCCCGGACGCCGCCCTCCTGTCGGAGACGATGGCGAGCTTCCTGAACGTGCGGCTGTACGGCGTTACGAACTGGGCGGCGGACCGCCTGGCGCTCACCAACCGGACGGTGATGTTCGGCGAAAACGGCTTTGTCCTCACGATCACCAACGACGTGGTCTGCGACACCAATGCCGCCTTCGCGATGCCGCCGCTGTCGGCGCTGAACGCCGGCGGCAATCTCATCCTGACGAATGGCGGCACGTTCACGGTGTATGGCGGGATCACGAATACCCTGACGCCCGCCTACGGGGCGCTGGTGAGCGTGGCCGGAAACATGACCCTCGCCACCGGGTCGTGGGTCTATTGCGGCGCCACCTACTCTCAGAATGCGCCGGCTCAGCCTCCGCCTGTCACGAACAAGGCCGTGGCGGCGCCGCTGTTCCGGATGAACAATCTGGCGATCGCGGCGGGCTCGGGCTTCAACGCCAATGAAAAGGGCTTTTCGGGCGGGCAGCCCAACACGGGACAGAACGGGTTCGGGGCCGCCCCGGGCCTTTCGGTCGGCTACTACGGCGGCGGAGCCGGCCACGGCGGCGCCGGCGGCGCGGGTTCGCAGGGCGCCGGCGGCAGCGCCTGCGACCGGACCAACGCCCCCATCCTGCCGGGAAGCGGCGGGGGGAGCGACAAGGGCACGCCGGGCGGCGGCGCGGTCCGGATTGAAGCCGCGGGGCTGGCCACGCTCGCCGGCACGCTGACGGCCAACGCCGGCCAGGGGACGCTGTACAATTATGGCGGCGGTGGGGCGGGCGGATCCATTTTCCTCACCTGCCGGCAGTTGAGTTCCACGGCCGGCGCGACCTTGTCGGCCAATGGCGGCGGTTCCGGGCTCGCGGGCGCGACCCCGAACGGGGGTGGCGGCGGCGGCGGGCGGATCGCCGTGTGGGTCGGCAGCGCGTCGGACGCCCAGCGGGCGGTCCTGTCCGCGGATGGCAGCGCGCCCCGCGTGACGGTGGGGGCGACGCACCCGCGGTTTTCGGGGACAACGTCGGTGCTCTACGGGACCAACACCTATGCCCCGTCCCGCAGCGGCTCGTCAGGCACCGTGGTCTTCGTCAACATCCCGTCGCCGCTGGGCACGGTCATCTCTGTCTATTGAGGGTGGCGCGGATGACGGGAACGAGATAGCGGGCGGCCAGCCGGTTGCCTTCTTCCGTCAGGTGCACGCCGTCGGGGCGGATGACGGCGTCGGCCAGGGCCGGGTTGGCCTTGAACTCCGCCTTGAAGGCGGCGTGCAGATCGCATAGCGGCAGGTTGAATTGCGCCGCCACCGCCCGCGTCTCGGAACAGATCGCGGCATCCAGGTATTCATCCAGCCCGCCCTTGTCCGTGAATTTCGCGCCCAGGGAATGGCGTTCGTTCACGAAGGGGGTGCTGGTGACGAGGATCACACGGGCGGTCGTCCCCGTCTGCAGGGTCCGGACCAGCCGCTCAAGCCCGTCCCGGTACTGTTGCGGGGTCAGGTAAACGGAATCGTTGAGCCCGAACGAGAGCGTCACCAGGTCGGGCTGATGCGCCAGGACGTCCGCCGGCAGGCGGGGGTAGGCGCCGTGCACCGTGTCGCGCCCCTTTCCCGCGTTGATCACCCGGACTGGCGCCTCGTTCGAGGCCAGGCTGGCGGACACGAAATCCGTCAGCCGGGAGCCGGCCGGGCTTTCCGCGCATAGCGTGGTGGAGTCGCCCATCATCACGACAACTGCCGGATTCCCGCCGGCCCCCGCCATGGCGCACGCGCAGAGCCAGCCGAGAATGGCCAGGCGGAAACGGGTCGGCATCGGGCGGCTCCGGTTCAGGGGTTGCGCAGGATCAGCGTGTCGGCCACGTCCAGGTCGAGCGTGAAGACCGTCCGGTCCCCGGCCGTTTCCCGCTTCACAGGCCCCCCGCCCGCCAGCGTGGCGGACCCGCCCGGAACGGGGATGGAGAACGCGAGCGTCAGCCCCTTCAGGGGCTTGCCCGACCAGTTGGCCAGGATGACGGCTGTTCCCTTTTTCGATTCGATCAGCGAACATTCCACCAGCGGCTCGCTCGCGACGACCGGCCGGACGACGGTCGCGGCCGGCGACCCGACCAGTTTGCCGACGTTGACGTCCAGGGCGACAGGCAGGAAGTGCGACATGGCGTTTTCCGTGGAGCCGCGGTCCAGGGGCTTGAGCGGAATGGCGGGGAAGAAGTAGCTCAGGCCCGGCAGGAACGCGCAGGCAAAGGCCTGGCCCTTGCCGGCCGCGCGCACCGTCACCGCCGGCGAGCCGTCCCGGAACGTGCCGCGCACGGTTGCGTCCGCGGCGGCCTTGAACCGGCTCACCACGCCGAAGACGGGGAAGGGCGACACGGCGTCGACCAGCTTCACCTCGTCCAGCGGCTTCACGAAGCGGATATCCTGCTTGATGAAGGCCACCTGCTGGTCGGCCGGCATCTCCAGGTCGGCCGGCTCGACTCCCAGCAGCGCGCGCAGCGTCTGGTTGGGCTGGTTGACTTCGTCGAACAGGCCGGCGCCCGCGGTGGCGAAGAGGGTTCCGCCCGCGTTCACCCAGGCGGCCAGCTTCGCGGATGCCGCGCGGCTGACGTGCCGGTCGGCCAGGTAGATGACCTTGTAGGAGGCCAGCGTGCCGTCGGCGGCGTCCTGCTCGACCAGGAAGTCGAGGGGGAGCTGCTGGTGCAGGATGGACACGTAAAGGGAGCGCTTGGCCGCGCCGAACGAGGGCGTGTTGTCGCGCCAGATGTCGGCGGTCTCGCTGAACCACAGGCCCGCTTCGGCCGGGCGGCGCGCCCCGCTCTGGACGATGTCCTCATAGAGGCCGAGCTCGCGCATGGCGCGCAGCACCTCGGCATACATGGCCTTGGACGTCACATGGTTTTCGGTGTAGGCCACCCAGATCGGATCGAACTCGAACAGGTTCAGGATCGTGGCGCCGTGGCCGATGGCGTTGTGCCAGAGCCGCCGCCACATGGGCGGGATGTTGCCCGGGAAGTGCGGCATGACGTAATACATGATGCGGCGTTCCGGCTTGCCGCGCAGCCCCGCGCGGAACAGGTCCAGGTTGATGCCGTTCATCTGCGGCGTGCCAACCGGCACCTGCCAGATGTAGTCCTCGCTCCAGGGCAGGGTCATGCCGCCCTCACGGAAGCAGGTGACCCATTTGAAGGATTCGCCGAGGAAAGTGTATTCGCCGCCGCCGTGGTGCGGGGAGAAATTGGCGCCGATGTGCGCGTTGGGCAGCAGGGGGCGGAGGGCGTCGGTCGATTCCCGGATGGCCACGATGCCGTAGTGGTACAGGTAGCGGTGCGCCCAGTAATAGAGCCCCGGTTTTTCCGCCTTGAGCGCGTTGGATACGTCCGGCTTCCTCAGGTTGGCGGGATAGGCGACCTTGGACCAGTCGCCCCCCGAATCGGGATCCACCAGCTTGGCGTCAACCCCCTGCGCCTTGAGATAGGCGACGAAGCCGTCGTTGGCCGTCGGCCCGGCCGGTTCCGGCAGGCCGATTTCGTCGCCCAGGCTCACGATCAGGATCTTGTTGCGCTCCGCTTCGCTCATCTTTCCGTATTTTACGCGGATCTGCTCGGGCGTGTCGCGGCAGGTGATCATGACGTCGGCGCCGTTGAGGGCGCCGTTCAGTCCGTAGAAGTCGTAGAATTCCTTCGGCAGGCCGCCTCCGCCGTCCACCCGGGTCTGCGTGATCTTCTTTCCGTGCGCGGGCAGGCTCTTCATGTAATCGAACAGCTCGCGGGTGGCTTCGTCGGGCGTGGTGAGGCGGGCGCTGTAGCGCGCGTCGGCCAGGCTGATCAGCGGCAGGTTCCCGTTGGCGTCGAAGGTGCGGACCGGCTTGATGGCGCCGGCGGCGTCCTTCACGCCGAATTCGATCTTGCACGGGGCGCTGGCGTTGAAGCCCCACTGGCCGTCGTTGAGCGTGTCCATGGTGCCGCCCACGTCGACCCAGTCGGAGGTGGCGCCGGGGGCGACGTTGGTCGTGACGGGTTTCCAGGTGCGCATATGGACCCAGTAGGGGGAGTGCTGCGTCATGGGGAGGCTCTTGACGGTCACCCGGTTTGTGCCGCTATTAGAGACTTTGATGAAGACGTCGCCGGCCTGGGTGAGCATGCCGTCGAGCGGAAGGTAGGCTTCCTTCGCGATGCGGTTGGTGACCTGGGCCACGTCGCGCGTGAGCATGACGAGGTCGACGTGGCGCCGGGCCTGCGGGGCGGGCTGCGGGCCGGCCGTCAGCGTGATCGTGGCCTTGCCTGGCTGCAGGTCGGCGAAGGCGTCGTGGCCTTCCCAGACGATGTTCTCGACGGCGCCCCAGGGCCAGGCCACTTCGTCCTTGATCCGGGAGCCGAAGGCCCAGATCTTGGGGTTCTGGCGGGCCCCGTACAGGCGGTCGAGGATGGTTTTTCCGTTCTGCTCGACCTTGACCTTGAACTGGGTTTCGAAGCGGTAGGCGGCTTCGTAGCGCACCAGGACCAGGTATGGGCCCGGTTCTTTGACGTTCAGCGTGATGGCCGCGGTGGAGGCCGGGTCGCATTGTTCGGGCGCCCCGAGGAACCCCTTGCGGCTGAGGAAGCAGTTGGCGAACGTGGCGGCGTAGTAGTTCTGGCCCCAGTAGCCGGCTTTCCAGCCGGCGGGGGACTCGACGACCTTGAACTCCTCCGCTTCGCAGAAGAAAGTGCCGTCGGGGGTCGCTTCCACGGCTTCGCCCTTGTTGCGGAACTGCTGCGCGGCGCGGACGCGCGCGTCGCCTTCCACGTCGGCCCGCCCTGCGGAGGCGATTGTGGTTGCGGTCAGGATGGTCATCAGTGCCTGTTTCATGGGTGTCCTCGTGCGAATGGCCCTATTAAGGCATAAGGGGAGCGCAGACGCCAGCGCGTTTTTCGCCTTACCATGGCCTCCATGGAGACCACTCTTGCGTGGCGTGAGTCGCGCCAGTGGCGATACGCAGGAGCAGGCGGTTCGGCCCCAATCTGTTTTTGGCCACAAAAGAACGCAAAGATCACAAAGATATTTCTTTTTGTGTTCCTTGTGTTTTTTCGTGGCTAATCATTCTATGTTTGCTGATTCCGAATGGTCTCGCTGGCTTGACTTGTTGTCTCAGGCACTGATACATTGAAAAAGAATGGCGTTCCGCGAAGATCCGGCCGCGACAGGGCGCCGGGGGGCCTCGGCGGATCTGCGGATGACGGAGAGCGTCTGACCATGTAAGAGTCCGATCCTGTTTTTTCGAGAAAGTCTGCACGTGAAAGGCACACCATGAAACGGCTGCGCACGATGATGCTGTTTGCGACTGTGACGGTCGCGCTTGCCTTGCAAGGGGCGGATAAAACCTGGAACGACTCATCGGCGGATTTCAACAATGGCGCCGGCTGGACCGGGGGATTGCCCGGCACCGGTGACGCGGCCGTGTTTCCCGCCGATGCCGATATCGTCAATCAGCCGAACCTGACCGATGATAGCACCATCCAGCAACTGCGCTTCTCGGTTGCCACGTCCACGAATTACATGCTGACGGCCGGCGCCGGGAAAAAGCTGACTCTGACCAGCAAGGGTTCCGGAGTCACGGCGGGAACGGGGGCGGCCCTGGTCGGGGTGAATAACGTCGGGCTCAATACGGTTGCGGCTCCGATTGTGCTGGGTGCGGCCGCGGGCAGCACGCAGTCGTTCCGCGCGACGGCGAGCGGAATGCTGATCGTCTCCGGGGATGTGTCGGAAGCCAACGGCGGAATCACATTGGGCGTGGAGGGGTCCACCGCCGCAGGTATCCTGCGCCTTTCGGGAAGCAACAGTTTTTCCGGCGGACTGGTTCTCAACTCGGGCACGCTGGAACTCGGCCACCCCTCGGCCATCCCGTCCGTCGGCACGCTGGTCCTGGGCGGGGGAACGCTGCGCTCGGTGGACAACACGTTGCGCCTGTTCGCCAATCCGTTCACGCTCGGCGGCACGGTCAACTTCGGCGGTTCGACGCCAGCCAACCAGGGCACCCTCATCTTCACCAACTCCGGCACGCTGACCGCCGATTTCACGACCACCATTGCCAGCGTTAATCCGAGCCCTGTGAACGGCGTGGCATTCGAGGGGGTCATCGGGGACTACGGAAGCCGCGGAATCACGGTTCAGGGAAGCACCGGTGGAAACGGCTTCGGCTATCTCTTCCTCTTTGGCGCCAACACGTACAGCGGCAAGACCGTGATCAACACCAGCGGGTCGGCCGGGCCTGTCGTCATCAACACGATCGGAAACAGCGGGGAAACCGCCAGCTCCCTCGGCGCGCCGACGGGCGCCGTCCGCGTTATTGAAATAGCCACGGGCGGGCCCAACCAGTCGTCCAGCGGCGGCATCCTGCGGTATATCGGCGGCCCGGCCAGCACCGACCGGCCCATCAGCCTTGGCTACCCGGGTGCCGGAATCCAGGCCAATACGGCCACGCTGGATGCGTCCGGCTACGGCGCCCTGATCTGGGCAGGGGACTTGATCGCCCAGGGCACCAGCACCGGGGTGAAAAACCTTCGCCTGGACGGCGTCTCTTCCGACACCAACACGTTCGCCGGCAACCTGCCCGACAACTCGTTCACCGGAACCGGAAAGCTGAACCTGACCAAGAACGGCGCCGGCACCTGGATTCTCAAGGGGTCCAACACGTTTTCCGGCGGCATCACGATCAGCAAGGGCAAGCTCGTTTTTGATTATGCGACCAATGCACCTTTGGCCGGCAGCGCCAACACGCTGACGATGGGCGGCGCCACGTTGGCGCTGAAGGCTAAAAACGGGAACGCCTCGGTCCAGATCCTGGGGACCCTCTCGACTTCGGATCACACCCTGAATCGGATCGAGCTGGAGCCCAACGGCGGCACGATGGCGCTCACGCTCGGGAACACCTGGACACGCGGCTCGGGCGCCGGCCTGACGCTCGGCCTGCCGTCGGGGGCCGAACTGATCGCCTCGCCCGCCCTGGCCAATGACCTGCTCCACTATGCCGTCGTCCGGGACGACACCACCATCGGCTTCGCCACGACCAACGCCGCCGGCCGGATCGTCCGGTACGCCTATGCGCCGTCCCAGCAGCTGACGGCTAACCCCGGCTTCAGCAACACCACGAACCTGTATCTGACGAACAGCCTCATCATGACGGGGGGGAGCACGCTGGGCTACACCCTCGACGTGGACACCCGCGACGGCGGCTCGCTGGACCTGGGGGGAAGCGCCAGAAGCCTGAACTCGGGGGCGTGGCTGTTCCATGGCGCCGGCGCTTTCGCCATTTCGAACGGGGTGCTCAGCGGCGGCTCCAGCGCCAGTGAAACGATGATCCATCAACACGCGGATGGCGTTGTGCTCATCTCAACATGGGGAACGGCCAACAACAATCTCGCCAAGACCGGCCCGGGGACGCTGGCCATCGGCTACAAGGCCGGCGCGGGCTACCTGAGGTGTCTCGAGGGCGCGGTGCGGGCGGACCATGTCACCGTGCTGACGAATTACACCACAACCGCCACAAGGTTCATCATCCTGAACGGCGGCGTGCTGGAGCTTGGCGCGTCGGGGGACCTGTCGAACACGCTGGGAGCCGCCTCGGGGAATCTCCAGTTCCTCGGCGACGGCGGATTCAGCGCCTACGGCGCCACGCGCACCGTCCGCCTTAATAACGGCAACGCGAGCCTCGACTGGGGCGGCGCGAATTTCGTTCCCGCCAACAACGCCCTGCTGCTGGGCGGCCCGGACGCCAATGCCCTGATCGATTTCCAGAACGGCCTGGCCTTCGGCTACCAGCAGCGGCTGGTCCGCGTGGCCAACGGCTCGGCCGACGTGGACGCCCGCCTGTCCGGCGTGCTGTCGGGCGGGTACGGCGGTGGCCTGATCAAGGAGGGGGCCGGCGCGCTTGAAATCACCGGCGCCAGCAACAGCTATAGGGGCGAAACCTGGGTCAAGGCCGGCGCGCTGTTGGTGAACAACGCCTCCGGGGAAGGGACCGGCCCCGGGGCGGTGACGGTCTTCAGCGGCGGCGCCATCGGCGGCACGGGAACGGTCAACCGCCTGACGCTCAGGAGCGGCGGCCGGCTGCTGGCTCTCGGAACGCCCGGCGGCGTGAGCACGCTGAAGGTGACGGGCGCGCTGAACATCTCCGCGGGCACCCTGGATTTTTCCGGCCTCGGCAGCCTGCCGAAGAGCGACCTGGTCCTCGCCGAGTACGGGTCGCTGATCGGATCGGCCTTCGCCAGCGTGACGAACCTGCCCGCGGGGCGGACGGTCGGCTACACGGCGACGAGCATCGTGCTTCAGGGATCGGCCGCCGGCACGGTGATCATGGTCCGGTAGGTGCCGATTACTTCGAATTCGGGACAACAGGGAAGTCTTGATGGACGCCTATACACTCGCCAAACGCGATATTCCGCTGCACGACGGCTGGGACGTGATCGTGGCCGGCGGCGGGCCCGCCGGCTGCGCGGCCGCCGCGGCCGCCGCCCGCGAGGGGGCGAAGACCCTGCTCATCGAAGGCACCGGCGCCCTGGGCGGCATGGGCACGCAGGGGCTGGTGCCCTGGTTCTGCGGGTATGCGGACGGCGAGAAGGTGATCGCCCGCGGCTTCGCCGAACAGGTCCGCCAGTCGCTCGTGGCCGGCATGCCGCACCTGGCGGAGGCGCAGCAGGGCTGGTGGCCGGCCATCGATCCCGAGCTGCTGAAGCGGATCTACGACGACCTGGTGACCGGCGCCGGCGCGACGGTCCTGTTCAACTCGCACCTGTGCGCCGTGGAAGGCGTTGAAGACGGACGCGTCCAGGCGCTGCTCGTGTCGAACAAGTCTGGCCTGCAGGCGTACCGGGCCTCCTGTTATGTGGATTGCACCGGAGACGGCGACCTGGCCGCCTGGGCGGGCGCTCCCTTCGAAAAAGGGGACGCCGCCGGCTTGCAGCCCGCCACCCACTGCTTCATGCTGACCAACGTCGAGCCCTATGCGTGCTGGTACAGTCCGCCCCGGCCCGGCGAGCCGCCGCGCACCGCGCCCAGCCTGCATTTTTTCGATCCCGACAGCCCGGTGCACAAAGCCGCGGCGTCCGACCGCTACCCCCTGATTGTGGACAAGCATTCGTGCAGCACGCGGATCGGACCGCGGGCCTACGGCTACAATTTCGGGCATGTCTACGACGTGGATAACACCGATCCCGAGAACGTCTCCCGGGCCCTGATCCACGGCCGGAAACAGGCCGAGCAGTATCGCCGGGCTTTCGCGGACCTGCATCCGGCCTTTGCCGGCGCGTTCCTCGCCGCCACGGGCAGCCTGCTGGGTATCCGCGAAACCCGGCGCATCACGGGGGATTATGTCCTGTCCCTCGCCGACTATCTCGCCCGCCGCGATTTCCCCGATGAGATTTGCCGCAACGCCTATAACATCGACGTCCACCGCCGCGGCGACATCGACGCGTCCCTGGCGCGAAAGTTGGATTCGAAGGAATTGCGTGATGCCTATGAGAAGGACGTCAAGCAGCTGGGGAAGGGGGAGAGCTACGGGGTGCCCTACCGCTGCCTCACCCCCCGGACGCTGCGGAATGTCCTCGTGGCGGGCCGCTGCATCTCGACCGACCGGCAGGTGAACGGCAGCGTCCGGATCATGGCCTGCTGCCTCACCACGGGCGAGGCGGCGGGAGTGGCCGCCGCGCTGGCCGCGGCCGCTCCCGAGCCCGATGTCCATGCGGTCGACACGCAGGACCTGCGGGCGCGCTTGCGCCGTCACGGCTCCTATTTGCCGCCGCCGTCCCGGGAGAAAAGAACATGACGGATTCGACTTCACACGGCGCCCCGGTCTTCGCACCTGGCAGCCTCTTCGCGCAATGCCACGCCAGCACCCTGGCCCGGCTTCCGGACGGGCGGTTCGCCGCCGCCTTTTTTGCGGGAACGAAGGAAGGCCACGCCGATACCGCGATCTGGCTGGCCGTTCGCGAAGGCGCCCGCTGGTCGATCCCGCGCCGCCTGTTCAAGGTCAGCCCCGAGCCGCACTGGAACCCGGTGCTGTTTGTTGATCCGGAGGGCGGCCTGCATCTCTGGTTCAAGGCAGGGCCCGACTGCGCGAAATGGAAAACCTGGCATGCGGTTTCCGCGGATGGCGGCGCCCGCTGGAGCGCGCCGGAACCCGTTCTGCATGACGCGGAGCTGCCGCGCGGCCCGGTCCGCAATCCGCCCCTCGTGACGTCCGCGGGAACCTGGCTGGCCGGGGCGTCGGACGAGCTGCGGCCCGATGCCGCCGGCCGGACCTGGTGGCCGTTCGTCGACCGCAGCGGGGACGGCGGCCGCACCTGGGCGGCTGTTCCTGTTATGATGGAGCCCGGCGCGCCGGCCGGAAAGGGCGGCATCCAGCCGGCCCTGTGGGAGTCGGCCCCGGGCCGGGTCCACCTGTTTCTCCGCACCGGCCTGGGCGCGATCTACCGCAGCGACAGCGCCGACGACGCCCGCACCTGGAGCCCCGCCTACCGGACGGCCCTGCCCAATAACAACAGCGGGATTGCCGTGGCGCGGCTGCCCGATGGCCGCCTGGCCCTGGCGTGGAACCCGGTCGGGAGCGACTGGGGCGCGCGCACGCCGCTGCGGCTGTCCCTTTCCGCGGACAACGGGCTCACCTGGACCCGCCACCTGGACCTGGCCACCGGACCGGGCGAATTCAGCTACCCGGCGATCGTGGCGTGGGCAGATGGCCTGGCCGCGACCTGGACCGACCGGCGCACCGGTATCGCCTTCTGGACGGGATCCGCGGACCGGGTGCCGGAAGGGGATCTTCCGCGGGGGGCGTTGGGATGACGCAACGGGATGATTCGAAAACAGGGACAACGCTGGGCGATTCCCCGGACATGTGGGGGGCGGCCCGGGTGAGGGGGGACGGAGGGGAACGCGGCGCCTGGTTCCGCGAGGGCCGGTTCGCCCTGTTCATCCACTGGGGGCTTTACAGCGAGGCCGCCGGCATCTGGAACGGACGCACGCACTATGCCATCGCGGAATGGCTGATGCATGCCGCCCGCATCCCGGCGCGGGACTACGCGACGCTCGCGGCCCGCTTCAACCCGGTCGATTTCGACGCCGCCGCCTGGGTCCGCCTGGCGCAGGAGGCGGGCATGAAGTACGTGGTGATCACCGCCAAGCACCACGACGGGTTCGCGATGTTCAAGTCCAAGGCCAGCGGCTTCAACGTGGTCGACGCCACCCCCTTCGGGCGCGACCCCATCCGCGAGCTGGCCGACGCCTGCCGGCAGGCGGGGCTGAAGCTGGGCTTCTATTACTCCCAGTTCCAGGACTGGCACGAGCCCGACGCCGGCGGCAACAGCTGGGACTTTTCCGTGCCCGGCGACTTCAGCAGATACCTGCGCGAGAAGGCGCTGCCGCAGATCCGGGAGCTGCTGACGAACGTCGGGCCCGTGGGGCTGATCTGGTTCGACACGCCCGGCCAGATTTCGCCGGAAGCCTCGCGGGACCTGCTCGACCTGGTGCGGTCGCTCCAGCCGGACTGCCTTGTCAACAGCCGGATCGGCAACGGACTGGGCGACTATGCGACTCTTGGCGACCAGGAGGTGCCGCTGACTGCGCCGGAGGGGCTGTGGGAAACGATCGACACGCACAACGACACCTGGGGTTATGCCCTGAACGACCACAACTGGAAAAGCGCCCGGGAGCTGATCGGGCGGCTGGCGCGGCTGGTCAGCCTGGGCGGGAATTACATGCTCAACGTCGGGCCGACCGGGAAAGGCGTGATTCCGGAAGCGTCCGCCTCCATCCTGCGCGAGGTCGGCGTCTGGCTTCGCAAAAACGGGAACAGCATCTACGGGGCGGGCCGCTCGCCGGTGGGGCTTCAGCCCTGGGGCTGCAGCACGCGGCGCGGCTCCAGCCTGTACCTGCACCTGCTGAACTGGCCGTCGAACGGACTGGTCCGGGTGCCCGGCCTGGACGGCGTCTCCGAAAAGGCCCGCTTCCTGGCGACCGGCAAACCCCTGCGGTTGCTTCGCCGGAAAGGTCACCTGTGCCTGAGGCTTCCGGCCCGGCCGCCGGATGCGCCGGTTACGGTCATCGAAATCGAGCTCTCCGGCGAGCCTCCTGTCATCGCCCCGGGCGCCCATCTGCATGGCGGGCTGCGCAATGAGTTCGGGGCCCCGTTTGCGCAACTGACGGGGTGCCGCTGCCTGAAGCGAAGTTGGATGGAGAAATTCGGCGACTGGCAGCACACCGACCTGATCGGGGAGTGGGCCGCCGGCTCGGAAGCCTGCTGGACATTCACGGCGCTGGAGGCCGGGCGTTTCGAGGTTTACGCCGACTACGAGTGCCGGCCGGAGGGGGATGGATCGGACTGCGAGATTGCCGTTGCCGGGCAGCGCTGGACGTTCCCCCTGATCTACACTGGCGGCGGAAACGGGCTGCGCACCCGGCTGCGCTCCGTGCGCATCGGCATGGCGGATGTTCCCAAAGGTCCGGCCCGACTCCGCCTGCGCGGTCTTGAGATCCGGGGAGAGAACGCGCTGTTCCTTCAGAAAATCGTCCTGGTCCCATCAACATGAGGGTTGCATGACAGCCAATTCGAAGGATTCCTCGAATCAGACCGAAACCGTCCGTTATTCCCGCGAGCTGCCGGTTCGCTGGGATGTCGATGTCGCGGTGATCGGGGGCGGCTTCGCCGGGGTCTGCGCCGCCTGCGCGGCCGCGGAAAGCGGCGCCTCGGTGATCCTGGTCGAGCGCTTCGCCACCGCGGGCGGCGTGATGACCAATGGCGGCGTCAACAACTTCAGCGGCGAAACGGGGGGCCAGGGCCGGGTCTTCGACGAGATCACCGCCCGGCTCGCGGCATTCGGCGCGATCGCCCCGTACATGCCCTGGACCCCGTTCGGCCCGGAACGCGGCTTCGATCATGAAGTCCTCAAAAGCGTGCTCCAGGAAGTTTTGCTGAGCCGCGGGGTCCGGGTGCTGCTGCACTGCCGTTTCGTGGATGTGGCCGTGGCGGCCGGCGGGCGGCTTGACACGCTTGTGCTGAGCGGGGCATCAGGGCCCGAGGGGTTGCGCGCCAAGCAGTTCATCGACTGCACGGGCGAAGCGGAGCTGGCGTTCCTGGCGGGCTGCGAAACGCTGAAGGGGCGGCCGGGCGACGGGCTGCAGCTCCCCATGAGCTTCATGTATTTCGTTCGCGAGGTCGACGAGGCCGACCGGGCCTGCCAGGTGCCCGACGAGGGGCAGCCGCGGATCGCCTCCGAGGCCGACCTGCCCATGACCACCGTCTGGCCGAACGGCCCGCGGAGCAAGGCCATCAAGATCAAG
Organism: uncultured Verrucomicrobiota bacterium; assembly: GCA_964481675.1. Classification (GTDB taxonomy): domain Bacteria; phylum Verrucomicrobiota; class Kiritimatiellia; order CAIKKV01; family CAIKKV01; genus CAIKKV01. The sequence continues at coordinate 14,498 of CAYZVY010000010.1, read as the reverse complement.
ATCGTGGGCCACGACTCGACCGACACGGAGAGCCTCTCCCGCGCTGAGATCGCCGGCCGGCGGCGGATGCTGCAGGTGCTGGATTTCCACCAGCGCCAGCAGGGGAAGCCGTGGCGCCTGTCCTATCCGTCGCCCGTGATCGGGATCCGCGAAGGCCGCCGGGTGGTGGGGGACTATGTGCTCGCCGAGTCGGACGTCCGCGCGGGCCGCGCGTTCGACGACGGCGTGGCGGTGGGAACCTATTACCTGGACGCCCATGAGCCGTCCACCGACAAGCGCGTGAACGTGATCCAGGACCCGGAGCGGCGCCGGGTGCCCCCGTATCATATTCCGCTCCGCTGCCTGGTGGCGCGGGACGCCGACAACCTCTGGATGGCGGGGCGCAACGTGTCGAGCGACTTTTTCGCCCTCAGTTCCGCCCGCGTCGCCCCCACCTGCGCCATGATGGGGCAGGCGGCCGGCGTGGCCGCGGCCCTGGCGGTGCGGCACGGCCTTTCCGCGCATGCGGTTCCGGCCGCCGAAGTCCGCCGCATTCTGCTCGACCGCGGCGCCAGGCTTGAACTCCGGAAGGAACCGTAAGATGACGACGACCCCGCGGCCCCTCCCGGGGTGCCTGCTGGCCGGCCTGCTGTTTGCGGCCGCGCTCCCCGCCCTGGCTGGACCTGTTTTAGATTGCCGGTTCGAGGCCGGAAAGGGGCTGGTGTCCGCCGCCTATGGCGGCGACCCCGTCGTCCGCGACGGGCAGCCGGTCGTTCTGGGGCTCGACCTGCAGCAGCGCGGCGTGAACGTCACCGGCCAGTGGACCTACGCGGGAACGCACCTGAAGGCGCCGGCCGGCGTCCGGGCATTCGACGAGGCGACGAAGACCCTCTCGCTCCGGTATGAATGGGGGGAGGTCACCGCGCGGTACAGGCCCGAAAACGACCGGCTGACCGTGGACGTTTCGATCAGCAATGCGACGCCGCAATCCATCAGCGGCTTCTGGCTTGACCTGATGCGCCTGTCCCTTCCCGCCAAGCGGGCGACGGACGAGGGGATCGGGCAGGTGCAGCGGGCCGTGGACCGGCGGATCATCCAGGCGTCCTCGTTCGGCGACCGGCATCTGGTGGTGCTGGCGTATGAGACGCCCGGGATTCCCCTGGCCCTGGGGATCGACAAGCCCCTGGAGGGGGAGGACGCGTTCCCGGTGTTGATGACCGGCGGCATTCCCCTGCCGGAACCGGGCGAGCACAACGTCCGCCCGGGGGGGCGGCCGTCGATCGGGCCGGGGCAGACGCTGACCGTCCGGTTTTCCCTGCGGTTTGCAGCCGAGGGCACGCCGGTGACCAACCTCGTCCAGGATGTCGACGAACGCATGCGCGACTTTTATGGGCACGGTCCGGCCTGGACGGATCGGCGCCCCATCGGCATGCTGATCGCCAGTGCCGTGGGCCACGCCACGAACAATCCGCGCGGGTGGTTCAACGACAAGACGATCGACGTGACTACCGAGGAGGGACGGGCCCGGTTCCGGGCCCGCGCCATGGCTTACGCGGACACGGCCGTCAAGGTTCTCACGAACATGAACGCGCAGGGCGGGATCGTGTGGGATATCGAAGGCTCGGAGAATCCCCATCCCGTGACCTATATCGGCGATCCCCGGCTGGTCGAAAAACTGGCTCCCGAAATGGATGCCGTGGCCGATGCCTTTTTCAAGAAGTTCCGCGAGGCCGGCCTTCGCACGGGAATCTGCATCCGCCCCTCCCGCGTCTATTTCGACGAGGCGAAGCGGACGTGGGCCCATAATGTCGGCAACGCCTGGCCCAAGCCCACGGAGTATGACGAGCTGAAGCCGAAAGAGCTGCCGCGGCATTTGTTCTATCCCATTGCCCGGCGTCTTTCCGATAAGATCGCGTATGCCAAAAAACGCTGGGGCTGCACGATCTTCTATATCGACACGAATTTCACCGGCCAGTGGGTCGGGGAGCCGCCCGCCCAGAAACTGGTGGAATTCCCGCTTACGGCCGCGATCTACCGAGACGTGATGAAAGAGCATCCGGACGTGCTGCTGATTCCGGAACACTGGAAGGGCTGCTTCGGCCCGCAGGAGGCGACCTGGGCCTATGCCGCCCCGTACATGGAACTGGATCTGGGAGGCACGGGTACGCCGGACAACATGCGCCGGATTTTCCCGGGCGCGTTCTGCGTCGTGAACGTGGCGGACGGGCCGTTCGAGGCCAGGCGGGACCTGCTCCTGGGCTCGGTGAAGAAAGGCGACATTCTTATGTTCCGCGGCTGGTTCAACGACAAGGCCGTCAACGACCGGGTCAGAAGCGTGTATGATGAAGCCGGGGGGAAACGGAATCCCGATGATTCCGATGCGATCCAGGAAATCATGAAATGATAAAAAAAAACGAGAGTCTTGCCGAAACGCTTCCGCCGCTGACGGCGCGCAGCCGCAACCTGGTCCGCTTCTCCCGGCATTTGCCGGTCGACACGATGGATGAGAGCTTCGCCGGCGACTTCGCGTTCCGGGATGCCGGCAGCCGCTTCTCGCTGCTGAAGAGCCCCAAGACGGCGCCCGGCCCGGACGAGTGCTACGGCCTGTTTCTCCGGGACACCCGGGTGCTGTTCCGAAAATTGCTTGGCATGAACCTCGTTTACGAGGGGCTGGACGCCGGCCGGCAGGCGGCCATCGCCGACTATAACGCGATGAACTACTACCGGTCGCATGTGGTCGAGTATGTCTGCCACAACGGCATTTCGCCGATGCCGCCCGTCGAGGGCGAGTGCGTGTTCTGGTTCGCCGCGGCCGATCTGCTGTGCATCCGGTACCGGCTGGTTAACAAGTCGGCGGTGGACGTGCCGGTGCGGCTGGCCTGGTTTTCGGAAGGGGAGGCGGGCAAGGGGTTTGCCCTGACGCCGTCCGCGGAGGGGTTCGGCTTCGAGAATACCCAGACGGTCCCCCCCCACACCTATGTCTCCCGCGCCGAACTGCGGGCCCAGGAGGCGGACGTCCGGTTCGCTCCGGCCGAGGGAACCGTCACGCGCTCCGCTCCCGTGGCGCGGGTGATTCCGGCCAACGGCTCGGTCACCTGCCGGTTTGCCGTCCGATTTGCCTTCAACGACGAGCCGCTCCCCGCCTGGCCCGGCGACCTGTGGGGCGATGCCAGCCTGGAGGAGGCCATTGCGCAGGCGGAGACGGCCTATGAGCGGATTCCCGGACTACCGGCGGAATTCCGGTGCCACCAGGATCTGACGCTGAAGGCCGCCGGCACGCTCCGCAGCCTTCGCTACCGGGATTACGATTCGCTCCGGCAGCCCCGCATGTCCATCCACGCCGGCAAGACGGGTTGCGGCGCCACCTGGTTTTGGGATACGGGGACGACGCTGCCGGCCCTGGGCCTGATGCGGGAGCGGGAGGCGGCGGACGGGGCGCTGCGGATCCTGACGCAGGGGATCAAGGCGGACGGCACGCCGCCGGTGACCTACGAAAACCAGGAATACCTTTACAGTTACCAGATCCCGCTGGTGACCTGGGGCACGGGCCATTTCCTCGCCGCCTCCCCGGATGCCCGGCTGCTGGCCGACGTGTATGCCCCCCTGGCCCGCTATGTCCGGCACTGGATGGAGCGTTATATCACGCCCCGGGGGCTGGTCGCCTATCCGCCCGGCATGACCAGCCTGGACGACGCCCTGCGCTGGAACACCGGCTTCCCGCTGGAGCCCCGGCCCGGCAAGCCCTGGTATGAAAACAAGTGGGGCCACATGCGGCAGGACCTGTTCGCCAGCCCCGACATCAACGCGTTCCTCGTCCTTGAACTGCGCACGCTCGCGGCGATGGCGGCGTCGCTCGGGAAACCGGCCGAGGCGGCGTCGTGGCTCCGGCAGGCCGATGGGCTGGCGGCCGCCATCAACGATTGGCTGATCGAGCCGCGGACATGCACCTACCAGGACCGGCATCTCGAGACGGGCGCCTTCACGGACATGATTACGCTCGGCTCGTTTCTTCCGATTTATGCCGGTATCGCGCCGGCGGAGACGGCCGGTCGGTCCTGCCGCGATTACCTGCTTTCGCCGGAGCACTTCCTCACGCCGTTCCCGTTTCCGGTGATCGACCGGGCGCATCCGACCTTCCGGTCCGGCGGCTTTCTCCACGCCCCGCCCGCCTATCCCGGGTCGCTCGTGCAGCACTCCTACTGGCGCGGCCGCACGTGGATCCACGGCAACACCTGGTATCTGGGGGCACTCTGGCAGAGCGGGTTTACGCGCGAGGCGGACGAGAACGCGGACCGCATCCTCACGGCCGTCAGCCGGAACGAGGGGATCCACGAGTGTTATGACAGCCTGACCGGCTTCGGCAACGGGCATCCCGAATTCATGTGGTCCGCCGCGTCCGTGCTGCTGGTGGCCCACCAGTTTTACAAACAGAATCCGGTGGCGACACTGCCGCCGAACGGAGGCAAGGCATGAGCGTGATCGGAAAAAACAAGCGCACGCTGTCCCTGGCGGACGGCCGCTTCAGCTACACGGTCGAAGGGAAAAACCTGGGCTGGGACCGGATCGGGTTCACCCTGGGCACGCATCACGGGACGGGGAAGGGGGGGTTCGAGTACGACACCCATTCCGGCTCCGAGCCGTTTGCCTGCAAGGCGGTCACGCCCACGCCGGGCGGCCTCGAGATGCGCGGCACCTATAGCGCGCCCGGGCTCGAGGAGACCATCGCGTTCCGCCTGCTGGACAACGGCGCCCTGCGCCTGGACCGCCGCATCACCAACACGGCCAAGGTGTCGCACGTCGTCCGCAGCGCCTCGGCCGGCGGGATCGGTGGCATCGGCGGGCCCGTGTTCACCGACAACCACATCTGGCGGGCGCGCTACGCCCACATGGACAATGTGCGCACCGAGAAATTCCCCTGGTGCCGCCCCGAATATCCGTATGTGCGGCCCCTGCCCAAGAGCGACACGATGGTCGGCAACCAGGAAAGCCAGGCCGTGCCGGCCCTGATCCTGACCAACGACACGTACAGCCAGTTGCTGGTTGAGGGACAGCTCCGCCAGGACCGGACCCGGATCTGCTGGACGCTGTCCGCCGGGGCGGGGAAGCCCGTCCGCACCTATGAGCTGCACTGGGGCATGGCCACGGGCGGCTTTGAGCTGGCGCCCGGCGCGAGCCTGGACCTGGAGCCGGTCTATTACCAGATTCTCGAGAACACCCATCCCCAGGATGGCGGGAACGACTATTTCGCCGCCGTGGCGGCCGAGAACGCCCTGCTGGCGAAAGACGACATCCTGCTGACGAAGGCCTTCTATTGTTCCTGGAATTACGGGGTGTTCCAGAACATTTCGGAGGAGAAACTGCTGAAGACCGCCCGTTTCATCGCCCGGCACATGCCGGACATGAAGCACTTCCTGATCGACGCCGGCTGGCAGAGTCCCGAGGCGGTGTCGTCGCCCAGTTGCGCCAATTTCTACCTGCCCGAAAGCCAATGGCATGATGCGGCGCGCTTTCCCAGCGGGATGAAGGCGATGGCCGATAAAATCCGCGAGACCGGGCTGGCGCCCGCGATCTGGTGGACGCCGTCGGTGGGGCTGCACACGCGGCTGGCGCAGGAGCATCCCGAGTGGCTGGCCAAGGACTCCACCGGCAACGTGTACCGCATCGGGGACTCGGGGTATCTCGACTATTCGCTTCCGCCCGTGCAGGCGTATCTCCACAAGATCTTCGGCATCCTGTTCAGGCAGTGGGGCTACGAGTCGATGAAAATGGATTTCTGGTGCCAGAGCGTCGAGTCGGAGCAGATCCGCTACGCCACCGGCACCGGTGTCCAGTGGCGCGACTGGCTGCTCGGGACCATCCGCTCCTACCTGCCGAAAGACGGGTTCCTCATGACGTGCGTGGCGGTGGCCATGGGCAATCCCTTCCTGGGCAAGTCCGCCAGCACGTACCGCTGTTCGATCGATGTCGGCGCCTGCCGCTGGCACGAGCATGTGACGGGGTCGGTCTGGAACCTGCCGATGCTGGCCATTCCCGGCAACCGGACCTGCCTGCTCAACGTGGACGGCCTGGGCTGGAATCCCGCCCTATCGGACAGCGAAAACCTGCACCGCCTGACCTACGGCTTCATCACCATGGGCAGCCTGGAGGTGGACGGCCGCCTGGAGGAGGTGGCGCCGGACAAGATCGCCCTCCTGAACCGGCTGATTGCCGACATGGACCGCGGCCACCCGGTGCGGTGTCCGGACGGCGAGGCGTTCACGGGCGTTCCGCTGCCGCGCTGCCTGGTGGTGGACTATCCGGCCGGCAGCCGCACGGCGCGGCGCGGGATCGCCAAACACATCGCCCTGTTCAACTGGACGGACAAGCCCCAGTACACCGGTTACACGGCGGGGGAATGGGGGCTGGCGGGAACGGTCACGGCGCGCGACTTCTGGACCGGCGCAGCCGTGGAGTTTCCGGGCGGCAACTATTGCGAGCTGCTGCCGCCGCGCTCCTCGCGGTTGTTTGAGATCATGTCCGTGTGAAGTGCAGCCGGGTCCGCCCGTGCGGACTTTGGTTGTGCAGGGATGGCGATTTCCCTTGTTCCGGTATGCCCGATTTGGCATCTTTCGATAGTCAAATCGATAGGTGGAGACAGACAATGGGGTATGTATTCTGGCTGGTGGGAATTCTGGCGGCGCTGGCGATCCTGGCGCTTCTTGTCAAAATGGTCGTGGTTCCGTGGGTGAGGGGGAAGAGGGGAGAGGCGCAGGTTGACCGGCTGGTCCGGAGCCAGCTCGACCCGGCGGTGTATCACCTGGTGTCCGACCTGACGCTGTCCGCGCCGGAGGGGGCCGCGCCGATCGGCCATGTGATCGTCTCGCGCTACGGGATCTTCGTGATCGAGTCGGAGGCCTGCAAGGGCTTGATCTTCGGCTCTGTAGGCGATGCGCAATGGACCCAGCAGGTTTTCGGGCACCGCATCCGGTTCCCGAATCCGCTGCGGCAGACTGCCCGGCATGCCCGGATCCTGGCGCAGCTGATCAAACTTCCGGAATCCTCTTTCGTTCCGGTGGTCGTGTTCGCGGATGACTGCACCTTCAAGCCGGCCGCGCCCGAGAGCGTGGTGCCGTTCAAGGGGCTGATCGGCTTCATCAAGGGCCACCAGGCGCCCCTGATCCAGGACCGGCAGGTGCCGGAGATCGTCGCCGTCATCCAGGACTGGGCGGGCCCGGCGAGTCCGGCCTTCAGGAAGCAGCAGGGCCGGGGTGCGCGGAAGAACCGGAAGCCCGCAAAAGCGGGCGCGCAGGACGTGGTGTGTCCCACGTGCGGGAAAGCCATGGTGGTGCGCTCGGGGCGGCGGGATGGCAAAAAGTTCTGGGGCTGCACCGGGTTTCCGGCGTGCCGGGGCGTGCGGAAGTGGGGAGAGTCGGACTAGGAGAAGAGAAGAGAAGATGGCACACGGAGCCACGGAGCCACGGAGGCACGGAGCAGACTCGGGGGTTGTGCAACAGGAGTGCTCGGCGATGAATATTGTCGTGATGGTGGACATGGAAGGCATCAGCGGGATCTGCCGCAAGTCGCAGGTCATGCCGGGCGGCGAGCACTACCAGGCGGCGCGGCGGTTTCTCACGTGGGACGTCAACGCCTGCGTGGATGGCTGCATCAAGGGCGGGGCGAAAAAGGTGACCGTCCGCGACTGCCATGGCGGCGGCTATCATTTCGTCTGGGAGGAGCTGGATCCGCGCGCCGTCTATGCCCAGGGCGCCGGACGGACCGGGCCCCGCATTCCCGGCATTGAAAAGGCGGACGGCCTGATCCTGCTCGGCTACCATGCCATGGCCGGCACGCCGCAGGCCATCCTGGAGCATACGATGAGCTCGGCGGACTGGCAGAATTTCTGGCTGAACGGCAAGAAGGCTGGCGAGTTGGCCATCGACGCCGGGATGGCCGGCGACTACGGCGTGCCGACGATCATGGTGAGCGGCGACGACAAGGTCTGCCGCGAGGCGCGCCGGCTGATCAAGGATATCGTGGCGGTTGAGGTGAAGCAGGGGCTGGACCTGGAATATGGGATCATGCTCCCCAAGGAGGAGGCGCACGCGCGCATCCGCGAGGGGGCGGCCCGCGCCGTCTCCCAATGCCGCACGATCAAGCCGTTCAAGGCGGCCCGCCCGGTGACGATGCGGCTTGAGCTGGTCTCCCGCGGCGTCGTGCCCGCAGGCCGGGCCGGCGTGCGCGTCATCGACGGCCGCACCTACGAGGTCAGCGGCCCCACCGTTGGGGCGGCGTTGAAACTTTTATGCGGGTAAGCAGCCGTCTCGCGTAGTCGATTACGCCGTTGTCGTCAGCTGAAATGCCCGTCTTTCTGATTGAGGTCGGGCGCGACAAACCCGGCGTCGGCTCTTCGTTGGCGGCATTCCACGCACGTTAGTGGCGGCTGCGGAGAAAGTCTTGAACCTCGTCATGGTCCCCGGCAAAAACGAAGGTGAGAACCCCTTTTTGAGCCACAAAAAGCAGTCTCCAGGCCAAACCCGTTCGGCATTCGTAAACCTGTTTTCCCAACTTGCGGATTGAAATCCCGGCATGCGCGTGCGGATTCCCGAATCCGTCCATCACGAGTCTCAGCGTGGCGGACACGTCGTCTTCGCGCCCCGATTCCCTCACGATTTTCTTGAAGCTTTTTGTCAGTTCAATGGAAATCATGCTTGCCCCCGGTGAAGGGCGAGACTTCCCCGCGCGTGCGGGCCGACTTGACTCCCGCGACAATCCGTTTTTCAGCCGCTGCCATCTCTTGGTCGGTCAGTCCGTATTCCTGGAGCGCGTAGTCCGAGGAGAAAACCTCCACGGGCCGCAGCGCGACAACTTTCCCATCAACCATGAACCCGATGTCATCCCCTTGCGCCGCCTTCTTGAGCCAGTAACCGAGCCGTCCTCTGCCTTCTGTGATGGTAAGAGTTTTCATACGCTCATTATGGAGTACACCTTGGGTTGGCGCAAGGCTATTTTCCTGTCCTCCCGCCCGCCCGGTCAGCTGTCCCCAAAAGGAGTATGCCTCTTACCGGGCGGCCCTGGAAAAGGACTTCCGGACGATCTAGCCCCGGGTTCCGGTTCAGTCTTGATATCGTTCCCCTGGGTATGGCATTTTATATCCATATTTAATGGGCGGTTGCGGGGCACCCGCATCAAACGGGGCAGGTGACTATGAGACCAGTGTTGATTAGCCGGGCGGGTCGTTGGGTCATCGGCCTGATGACCGGGGTGGCGATGAGCCTTTCTGCTTCCGAACCAGACGACTCCTGGGGGCCAGGTGGCGACGGTCCGACAAAACTGAGCGAAAAATTCATAAATCTCGTCCTTGCGGTACAGGCGGAGACATCGATAGACCGCTTGAACCTCTGGAAGAATATGTTTCGCGATTCGGCTGGGACCATTGCAAGCCTGTTGGATTCGAGGAAATATGAAGTGACGCGCATCCGCGCCGACATCAAGGATGTGGACGCGGCCATCCAGGCCGCCCAATTGAAGCGGGCAGAGTCCTCCGATGCTGAACAGGCTAATAACACTCTCGCGAATCTGAAGGCCCAACGCGCGCTGCTTGTGGTGAAGGAGGCTGAGCGATATAAGGAGTATGCGCGATATCGCGGGCGGGCTATCGCGCTGGGCATGATTTGCTTGGCGATCATCGATGAGGCGGACAAACGCATTGCGCAGTTGGGCAACAACACCGCCAGGGGAAACTGGGCCGGAGCCTACACGAGCGAGGACGGCAAAAGCGATCCGCAGGGAGGTCCCTTTTCCTTGCTGATCGATCCGCAAACGGGCGCCGTATCCGGCGGGTATAGCGACGGTGGCGGCGAAGTGGGCGTGAGCGGGAAATGGGACGCCAGCACCGGCGCGTGCTCGGGAAGGGGAAATGACCCCGAAGCACCCGCGGCTTTCAGCGGCACGCTCCTCCGGGGGGCGGCTGGATACACCGGCACGGGAACATTCTCCTATAAGTACAAGGCCGGGGGCTCGGGCAGTGGAACCTGGACGGCAAAATGAAACCGATTAAATACATTTTTATGCTGGGCGTGGTCCTGGCGGCTCCTGTCGTCGTGGCGATGGATTTGATCACCTTTTCCAATAAGGTCGACCAGATCATCGACGAAAACTGCGAACGCGCCGAACGGGCCGTTGAAGTCAACAAACTGCTGGTCATCAACCAGTCCATCGGGAGGGAGCTGGGTCGGACGGTCGCCGACAACAAGGATCCCGCGGCTCTGCGCGAGGCGCACAAGGCGCTGGTGGAGGCGTATATCACGGACATCAGACAGCGGATCAACTCGCCCGAAACCGTGTGGCCGGCCGGCTCCGAGGCGAAGGCATGGAAGACGGCAGCCGACCGCACGCTCGAACAGGCGGCCGAAATCCATCGCGACGCATTTGCCGCGGGGGCCGACCTGACATCCTCGCTGCGGATCATGGCCCAGGTGCGAGCCTGGACGTTCGGCAAGAAGACGCTTTCGCCAAACGAGGACTGGACCGCGACGGTCGAATCGGCCGCGGAGACGATGACGACCGGCAAACCGGTTTCAAATGAGCCGGGCAAGACCGGCAGCCCGGGAAGCGCACCGGCGGCCGGGGACGCATCCGCCGGGCCGACGCCTCCAGCATCCGCGTCAACGCCTCCGCCTGCCGGACCGACACTACCTCCATCCGCCGGCCCGACACCGCCGTCAACCCCGGTTCCCGCCGGTCCGGTCCAGCCACCGGAACAATCACCGGAACCGCCGGCCCGGGTTCCATCGGCCATGCCTGCGCCCCAGTTGGAGCCGGCTTTCCCGTCTCCGTCATCCGTGTCCCCGTCGTCGTCAGGCCGGACCACGGCGCCGACTCCCGCCGCGCCGGCCGTGACGCTGACGATGGTGAACTCCCGTGAAAAGCTGGGCGTCCGCCACAACCTGGCGACGGACAGCAAGGCGGCCTGGATCGGTTTTTACAGGACCGAATCCGGAAACAAAAACTACATTTCCTATGCCTTTATAAACAACCTGACGGGCGGCCTGTATGATGTGCCGCGCCCGGAGGAGCCCGGCTCCTATCAGTTCCGCATTTTTTCCGACGAGGGTTTCAAGCCGGCAGCCATGAGTGCCCCGATTGAAATCAAGTAAGGTGAAACTTACAGCGACACGGCCTTGATGGTCAGGATGGTCGACGTCGCCGCAGGGGTGCTCCGGTTGGGGAGCGAGAAGGTGGATGTCGTGGAGAGGGTGGGGTTCTGGGTGGTCAGGATGACGGCCTCGCCCGTCAGATCCAGGGTGCTGACAGCGCCCGGGGTGACGCCGGCGTCGGTCAGGATCATGCCGAAGATCTCGCCCTTTCCCAACGTGGCGCCGCCCAGGCTTTCGGTATGGCCGGAGAAGATGTACTGGGTTCCCTGCCTGTAGGCGATGCCGCTTTCCGGATTCGCGCCGCCGAACGTTTTCGCCCAGACGGGCGTGAAGGTGTTTTTCGTCAGCTTCGCACAGACCGCGTCGAAATTCGTCCGCACCGGATCGAACGAGACTCCCGACCACACCGTGCCGCCGGACGAGACATCCGCATCCAGGTGCCGGCCGGCGACATGCAGCCGCGTCTGGGTCAGGATCGTCCCGCCGGGCGAGAGCTTCATGACCAGGGAGTTGCGGATGAAATTCGTCCCGGCGGGCTCCAGCAGGCTGCCGGCCAGGATCAGCGAGGTGTTGGGCTTTTCGACGACGGACACCGGGAAGACCCCCGAAGACGGGAGGCTGTAGGTTTTTTTCCAAATGCCCGCGCCGTCCGCTCCCGCCACTTTGAACAGCAGGATGCGGGTGTCAAAATTGGTTCCGAGCGACATGGCGGCCAGCACGCCGTTATCCAGCGTTCTCCTCAGGATCGGGATGCCGAGGGTTTTCGAAGCCACGTGGAATTTTTTCCGCCACAGGATGGTGCCGTCCGTCTTGGTTGTTTTGAACAGGATGACGTCGCCCTCGGCCGTGCGGAAGGAGGCCACGTAGCCGTCGAGCACTTCGACGGTGTCCCCGTAGACATCGTCGTTTCCGTGGGAGTAGACCTTTCGCCATTGCATGACGGCGGAGGCGTCGACCTTGAAGAGCACAAGGTCGCGGGTGTCGGGCGCGGAGCAATAGGAGGCGCTCGATCCCCGGAAGAGGAAGCCGCCGTCCGCCGTTTTCATGAACTCGGCGGTTTCGTCCAGGTCGCCGCCCCACACCTTCTGGGCCACCGTCCCCCATGACGCATTGAATTTGCCGTAGAACACGTTGAAATTGGTGACGTCAGGGTTGCCGGTTCCGTAGGAGGTGGTATAGCCGCCCACGAAATAGCCGCCGTCCGTGGTGGGCACCACGGTGAAAAAGTCGTCGCCTTTGCCGCCCAGGGTTTTCGCCCAGAGCGCGGCTCCGCTGTTGGTGAGCTTGCCGAACAGGCAATCCGTTCCGCCGGCGCCATAGGACCGGGTGCCGGAGCGGAGGTAGAACGAGCCGTCGGCATTGGGGGTGATGCGGGCGTAGGGGGCGGGGAACTCATGGTCGGCTCCCCCGACATACTTGGCCCAGGGGGCGGCTTGCAGCAGGCCGGGGATGGCCGCGGCGGCCATGACCCACGAAGCGATTCGGCACCAACTGCTCGGTTGCATCATTTTATCCTTCTTTTATGACACCCGACATCGAGTATAGGATATATCCGGGAAGAGCCAAATACACGCACAAAATTGTTTGTAGCGAACCGGACGCGCGATGACGGAAAAGAAGAAGGGCCTACGCCATCGCCGATGATCCCGTCCGGTCAAGGATCGTGTTGTCCTTGAATTCCAGGATGCGGGTGGCGAGCGAGCCCACCAGCCGGTGATCGTGCGAGACGAAGACGAGGGTGCCGTCCACCTTGGACAGGGCGAAGTTCAGCGCTTCGATGGACTCCAGGTCCAGATGATTGGTCGGCTCGTCGAGGACCAGCACGTTGCCGCCTTCGAGCATCATCTTGGCCAGGATCAGCCGCGCCTTCTCCCCGCCGCTCAGCACGCGGATCTTCTTGAATACGTCGTCCTTGCTGAACAGCATCCGCCCCATGAATGACCGCAGCTCGGTTTCCGTCTTGGTCTTGTCGTTGGCGAATTTCCCCAGCCAGTCGAGCGCCTGCATGTCGGGCTCGAGAATCTCCTCCGGATCCTGCGGGAAGAGCGCGAACTGGACCGTTTCGCCGAACACGACCTTCCCCTTGTCCGGCTTCTGGAGCCCGCACAGGATCTTGAGCAGCGTGGTCTTGCCGACGCCGTTTTTCCCGAGAATGGCGACCTTTTCACCGGGCCCGATCTTGCACGAGAAATTCTTGAAAAGCGGGGTGTCGTAGGCTTTCGAGATGTGCTCCACCTCGATCACCTTGTCGCCCAGCCGCCGTTTGGTGTTGAAGACGATGTAGGGGGAGACCCGCGAGCTGGGCTTCACCTCGTTCAGCTCGATCTTGCCCAGCAGCTTCTGGCGCGAGGTGGCCTGCTTCGACTTTGACGCATTGGCGCTGAACCGGCTGATGAAGGCCTTCAGGTCGTGGATCTGCTTCTCCATCTTCTCGTTGGCCTTGTCCCGCAGCTCGCGGGCCTCCAGGCTGGCGATCGTGAAGTCGTCGTAATTCCCGGTGAACATCCGGATCTCGTGGTAGTCGAGGTCCGCGATGTGGGTGCACACCTGGTTGAGGAAGAACCGGTCGTGCGAGATGACGATGACCGTGCCCTCGTAGCGCGACAGCAGGTCCACCAGCCATTCGATGGATTCCATGTCGAGATGATTGGTCGGCTCGTCGAGCAGGAGCACGTCGGGATGGGCGAAGAGCACCTGGGCCAGCAGGACCCGGAGCTTGAAGCCGCCCTGGAGGGTTTTCATGTTCTTCGAAAAGACGTCCTCCGTGAAACCGAGGCCGGCCAGCAGCTTGGCGGCGTCGGCTTCCATGGTGTAACCGCCGGCCAGGCCGAACTCATGCTCGATCTCGCCGCAGCGGTCGTGCTCGGCGTCCGTCAGGTCGTCCCGCTCGTAAAGGGATTCGCGCTCAAGGTGCAGGTCCCAGAGCTTCCGGTTCCCCATGTAGACGGTTTCCAGGATGGGTGTGTCGTCGAACTCGGCGTGGTCCTGCCGCAGGTAGCCCAGGGTGCAGTCGCGGCCGATCGTGATCTCGCCGCCGCTGGGGGGCATGAGGCCGGCCAGGATCTTCACGAAGGTGGATTTTCCGGAGCCGTTGGCCCCCACCAGCCCGTAGCAGTTGCCGGGGGTGAATTTGACGCTGACATCCTCGAAGAGGATGTCGGCTCCGAATCGTTTGCTCAGCATCGAGGTCGCAATCACACACGGTCTCCATTCGGCACGGGACGAACACAAAGGGGGTAAGATGATACAAGGTGCGGGTCCGTGAAGCAATCCCTTTCGGCAAAGAAGGAGGCGCACGTCAGTTCCATAGGGAAAAAGGGGCTTAGTCGTAATCGTAATCTTGCTTTTCCGTAGCTCGTGTCCATAAACTGTTCACCATGACTT
>CAYZVY010000009.1:30849-40203 GCA_964481675.1 uncultured Verrucomicrobiota bacterium | reverse complement strand
CGCTTGGAGAACGGTGACCTGCTGATGGCCGCGCCCTGGGGGCGTCCGCCGACGAACTTCGAGCAGCTGGCGGCGACCTTTCCCGTTCCGATCCTGTACAGGAGCCGTGATGGAGGCCGGTCGTGGACGGGGCAGGGGCGGATGCGGATGGCGTGGGACCTGCCCGGCATGATCAGCGACGGCGGCATCACCTTCCTGCGGCTGCGCGACGGCCGCCTGGCGTTCCTGGGTCACCGGCATGTGTTGGGCCTGCACGGCGGCGGCCTCCCGGTGTTCGCCACGTCGGATGACGACGGGGCGACCTGGACTCCCGCCCGCATCATCGGGGAGCCCGAGGGCGTCTGGTATGTCATGAACGACCGGATGATCCAGCTGTCCACCGGCCGGCTGGTGGTGCCGGTCTCCCACATGCCGAAGGACGCGGGCACGTATGAGGGCGACCGGAACCTGGGCCTGTGCCTGTTCAGCGACGATGGCGGCGGAACCTGGAAGCGGTCCCGGGTTCCCGCGCGCCTGGATGACGGCCGCGGCATGGCGGAGCCGTGCGTGGCCGAAGTCGGAGGGAACCGGCTGCTCATGCTGGCCCGCACGGGGAGCGGCTGCCATTATCGCGCCTGGTCGGAGGACGGGGGCGACACGTGGTCCGCGCCCGAGCCCACCACCCTGATCGCGGCCTGTTCACCGCTGACGCTCGCGCGGCTGCCGGACGAGCCGCATGCGGGGCCGCACCGCGGCCGATTGATTGTTTTCTATAATCACGCCACACCGCTGGGGCCGGATGCGTTCTTCCCCCGCACGCCGCTGGTGTATGCGGTGTCCCCCGACGACGGCCGGTTCTGGGATGAACCCGTGCTCGTGGATGAGGCGGGTGTTGCCCTGAGCGACCGGCAGAACATCTACCCGTCGCCCTGCTTCACGCCGGAGGGCATGGTTCTGGTCTATTCGACGCATGTGGCGGATCCGGCCGGCTCCTTTGCCGGCAGCTACTCGCACGAGTGGCCGGATTGCGGCGGCAAGCGCTGTATTTTGGCCTATCCCCAATAAATTGACTGGACGCGGAGCCCGAATTTCGCTCTTATGGAGGACGGTTTTCTAAATGATGCCGCCGCGCCGGTTTTTTTGCGTGCGGACGCTGGAAAGACCGGGCGCTTGAATGCAGAAAACGGGTTAGACGAAACAGGGAGATTGGACGTGATCAAGTCAGGCAACACGATTTTGTTTCAGGGCGATTCCATCACCAACGCGTTCCGCAAGTCCGATGAAGTCTGCAACGCCTATCAGCTGGGATCGGGCTATGCCATGGTTGTGGCCGCCAATCTGCTGGCCGGCTGCCCCCGCGATGACTTCAAGTTCATCAACCGCGGCGTGAGCGGCGAGGGCGTGCTGCAGCTGAAGAAGCGGTGGCAGGCGGATTGCGTGGATCTCAAGCCTGACGTGCTGAGCCTCCTGGTGGGCGTCAACGATTGCCGGCCCGGCCAGCCCCAGGCCGGCATGAGCGCGGCCGACTATGAGGCCGCTTACCGCGATCTGCTGCAGACCACCCGCGATGCGCTCCCCCAGGTCATGCTGGTCCTGTGCGAGCCGTTTATCCTGCCTGGCAAGGCCCTTTTCGCCCGCGCGACGGCGGACATCGCGGCCTACGGCGAAATCGTGAACAACCTGGCGGACGAGTTTGACGCCGCGGTGGTGCCGCTCCAGGACACGTTCGCCGAAGCCGTGAAGCGGGCTCCGGCGGATTACTGGTCGTTCGACGGCGTGCATCCCAACGCCCAGGGCCACTGGCTGATCGCCCAGGCCTGGCTGAAGGCCATGGGGCGCAAGCTGGCCTGAGTTGGCGACCTGGATAGAGGCATGAAAGGCGAACCTTATGTTGTCTCATTCCGATTTGCTTGAATTGAAGCGCTGGAACACGCCGACCATTTATAACGGGTGGGAGCAGATTACCCGGCACGACCGGACCTGCGACGCCTTCAACATGGAGGAGTGTCGCGACTTCATGCCGCAGATGGGGCCGATGGTCGGCTATGCCGTCACGGTGCAGTTCGAGCCGAGCAACCCGGACCATCCGAAGCGCAATCCCAAGGCGGGCAGCGACTACCGCGCTTACATTGCGTCCGTTCCAGGGCCGAAGATCGTGGTGGTCCAGGATCTGGACAAGCCCCGGGTGGTGGGGTCGTTCTGGGGCGAGGTGAATGCCAACATCCACCGGGCGCTGGGCTGCGTGGGCACCATTACGGATGGCGCGGTTCGCGACGTCGACGAGATGTGCAACGCCGGCTTCAAGGGCATTGCCCGCCGGATGTGCGTGGGGCATGCGTATTCCTGCCCGGTCCGCTGGGGCTGTGCGGTGGAGGTGTTCGGGCGCACGATCCAGCCGGGCCAGCTGATCCATGCCGACAAGCATGGCTTCCTGGCAATCCCGGCCGAGGACGAGGCGCGCCTCCTGGACGCCGCCCGTTTCATGGACAGCAACGAATGCCGTACCGTGATTCCCGCCGCCCGCGGCGCCGCCGGGAAGCCGCTCGAGAAGGTGCTGGCCGAGATCGATGCCGCCGCCGCCGCGCACGGGAAGGCGGCCAAAGAGTATTTCGGGCGCAAGGGCGAGTGGTAAGTCTTCAGCGGAACGCCGGCAGGCAGCCGGCATACTCCTTGAGAAATGCGTCGACGATGGACGTTGCCGCCGTCAGGCTGCGCACATACGGATCGAGCGCCATGGCCTGGACCAGGAGCGAGCGGTTTGCCTCTTCCGCCGCCTGCGCCACCAGCTCGTGAATCGTGATCTGGCGCCGGCATAGTTCGGCGCAGAACGTCGGAAGCGGGCCCACCTTGATCCCTTTCACCGCGCCGTTTGAAACGGTCGCGGGGATATCCACGATCGCGTTGTCCGGCAGGTTGGGAATGCAGCCGCGGTTGGGAATGTTGATGGCGTCAAACGCGGTCGGCCGGCGCTTGTCCAGCGCCGCCAGGACGGCCGTCGGGATTTCCCGGTAATACGGGTGGGTCCCGTCGCGCGGGAAAGGATAACGCCCGTGATCCGCCGGTTTCGGCTTTTTGCCGTGTTTGACCAGCAGGCTCTCCACGTTGGATTCCAGCCCGTGCCGGGTCCATTCCTCGGGGTCGGCCAGGAAGGGGAGATATTCCGCGATGTGGTCGTCGTACCCCACCGGATAGACCCCGCAGGCCTCCAGAATCGCCAGCGTCAGCCGCTGGTGCGGCACGTTGCGCCGCGTTTTCTTCCAGTAGGTGCTGGACCTGACCTTTTCAAGGAACTCCGGCAGGACGCTCTCCGAAGAGCCTTTCTTGCGGATGTCCAGGAGCCAGTTGAAGTGGTTGACCCCGCCGGTGACGGGAACCAGGTCGCCCGGTTCGAAGCCCAGCATCTCGGACACCACGCCCATGGAGCCGTGCACCTGGTGGCAGAGGCCGACCGAGCGGATGGGGGTGAAGCGGGCCACGTAGGTGGCGATGAAGGAGACCGGGTTGGTGAAGTTCATCAGCCACGCATCGGGGCAGAGCGCGGCCATGTCGCGGCAGATTCCCTTGAACAGGACGATGTTGCGCAGGCCGTGGATCTGGCCGCCGGGCCCCCCGTTTTCAGCGGTGATCTGGCGGATGCCGAAGCGGGCGGGTATGGCCTGGTCCTTGAGCCAGTAGGCGTAGCGGCTCTGCTCGCAGGAGCTGATCACGCAGTCGCAGCCGTCGAAAGCGCGGCGCCGGTCGGCGGTAGACCGCACCGTGAGGGCGGCGCTGCTGTCGGCGAGGGTGCGGCGCACGGCAGCCTCGGCCGCGCGGAGGCGGTCGGGATTCACATCCACCAGCACGAATTCGCTTCCGGCGAAGACCGGGTCCTCGCACAGGCCGCGGGTGACGGCCGGGGTGAAGCACCCCCCCGCGCCCAGCATGACAATTTTCTTTTTCATCGCCCCCGTTCCTGCAAAACCAGTCTTGACACTATCGGAGGCGCTTCATAATGTCACGCTATTTGAAACCGCGTCACGTGTGAAGGCAAACTGATGGCATCCCGTCCGCCCCCTCCGAATATCGTGCTGGTGATGAGCGACGAGCATCAGGCTTTTTTCTCGGGCTTCATGGGCTGCCCGTTCGCCCGCACGCCCCATCTCGACCGGCTGGCCGCGGACGGGGTGGTGTTCGAGAACGCCTACTGCAACTATGCCCTGTGCGTGCCCTCCCGGAACTCGTTCATGACGGGGCGCCTCCCGTATCGCATCGGCGCCTACGACAACGGCAGCCCGTATGACCCGGGGATTTCCACCTGGGCGCACCGGCTGGGCGCGGCGGGTTTCGACACACCCCTGATCGGCAAGATGCATTTCGCGGGGCCCGACCAGAAGCACGGCTTCTCGGATCATCTGCTGGAGGGGGCGCACGGCATCAGCGGCTTCCAGTGGGGCCGCACCACGCCGGCGCCGGACGCCTACAAGACCTTTTCGCGCTATGCGATCGGCCCGGAAGCCGGGGCAGGGGACCGCCGCCGCCGGGATGCCGCGCTGGACTATCTGGAGCGCGCCCGGCCGGGAGCTCCCTTCTGCCTGACGGTAGGTTTCGATTTTCCGCACTATCCCCATGCCTGCACGCCCGAAGCCTTCGCCCGGTTCGAAAACGCGGTCATCCCGGACCCGCTGCCGCCGGGGCGGCTGTCCGAGCGCAACCGCCGCTGGCGGGAAGACGTCTGGCGGTTCCAGCACATCGGGGCCGCGGAAACCCGGACCCTGCGCCGGATCTACCTCGCCATGATCGCGATGCTGGACGACTGGGTCGGCGAACTCCGCTCGGCCCTGGAGGCGAAGGGGCTGGCGGAGAACACCCTTTTCATCTACACGTCGGACCACGGCGAGATGGCGGGCGAGCGCGGGATGTGGGGTAAGAATCTCTTCTGCGAGGAATCCTCCCGCGTGCCGCTCATCGTCGCCGGGCCGAGCCTCGCGCCCGGCCGCCGCATCGCCACCCCGGTTTCGCTGGTTGATCTTTACCCCACGCTCTGCGACGCGGCCGGCGTCCGCGGGCTTCCCGCGGAGTTGGACGGCCGCAGCCTGTGGCCGGCCTGCCGCGAGGGGACGCCGCTGGAGGACGAGCCGGTGTTCTGCGAGTACGAGGCGTCCGAGGTGACCGGCCCCGAGCGTATGATCCGGCTGGGACGCTACAAGCTGAACCGCTACGACGACGGGGAGATCGAGCTGTTTGACCTCGCGGCCGATCCGCGCGAAGGGGACAACCTGGCCGGGCGCCCTGCCCTGGCCAACGTCGAGCGGGAACTGCTCGCCCGGCTGCTGGCGCAGTGGGATCCGGAGACGGTGGCGGCGCAGGTGCGGGCGAGCCAGAACGGCCGCGTGCTCATCGCGCGCGGGTGAACGGGGAGGCGCTGATGGCGATGGCATCGAGGGAACGCATGAACAATCCGCCGTCCGTCCGGTATCGCGTCCTTTACAACCAGGATTGCACCAACCTGTTCGCGGTGACGAAGGAGCCCCTGACTCCGGCGCACGTGGACCGTATGGTGGACGAGGTGGCTGACGGCGGCGCCGACCTCATGCTGATCAACCCCAACGCCCAGCGGGTCTGCTATCCAAGCCGCGCGTGGCAGACGTTCTGGGACGGGTATGCCCCCGGCCGCCGGGAGTTCTTCGGCCCTGTTCCCGAAAAGGAAATTCCGGGCCGCGACGCGTGGGTCGCGCAGATGAAGCGGCTGGCCGACCAGGGGTGCGACTACCTCGCCCGCGCGCTGGCCCGCTGCCGCGCGCGGGGCATCGCCCCCGGTGTCAGCATCCGCATGAACGACATGCACGACGCGCCCACGCCCGGCACGCACCTGTTTGGCCGCTTTTACATGGAGCATCCGGAATGCCGGCTCGATCCGCCGATTCCCGGGGCCGGCTGGGCCGCCAGGGGATTGGATTTTGCCCATCCGGCCGTCCGGGATCATGTCCTGGCCCTGGTCCGCGAGCTGGCGGCGGGCTATGATTTCGACGTGCTGGAACTCGATTTCCTGCGGTTCCACTGTTACTTCCAGCCGGGTCGTCCCGTGGAGCATGCCGCCCTCATGACCGGGCTCCTGCGCGACATCCGCGTCATCCTGGATGCGACGGGCCGGCCGATTTCGCTGATCCCGCGCGTGGGCGCCGCGCCGGCCTCCGCCCTGAAGCTGGGTTTCGACGTTGCCGCCTGGGCCCGCGAGGATCTGATCCAGGGCGTCACGGCGGCCGCATTCCTGGTTACGCAGTGGAACCTGGCGGTCGCCGCGTTCAAGGCGCTGGTCGGCGATCGAGTTGCCGTGTATGCCGGCATGGAATATGTAGCGGACCGCCGGCCGGAGTTGCCGGTGCGGTATATGCCGGTGGATCCGGCCCTGATGCGCGGTTTTGCCGCCGGCCATCTGGCGGCGGGGGCGGACGGCCTCCACGTGTTCAATTTCTTCTGCGCCCGGGAGGAAGCGTGGGGGAAGACCCGCGAGCCGGTCTTTGCCATGCTGCGCGAGTTGCGCGATCCGGAATGCCTCCGCGGCCGCGAGAAGACGGTCACGCTGACCAGCGGATGGATCGTGGCCGCCACGGATGGTCCTCTGCAGGTGCCCGCGGCGCTGGGAACGGAACCGCGCGCGTTCGAGTTTCTGATGACCGCGGAATCGGCGGAGATGAGAGCGGAGGCTGTCGTGATGATCGCCGGCGGAGATGCCGGGGCGTGCGGGCGGCTCGGTCTGCAGGTCAACGGGGTGCAGGCCGGAGCGGCGGTGTTGGTGGAGCCGGCGGGGGTCAAGGATTACCGGCGGGTCCTGTTTGCCGTTCCCGTCTCCGCGCTGCGGGATGGGAGGAATACGCTCGTGCTCCGGAATACGGGGGCGGCGGTGACCGTGGTGTCGATGGATGTGCGGGTGACGTGCGCTTGAACGTTTGAACAGGATCCCGTCGCACAAGGGGTACGTGCCCCTGTCCACCGGCATTTCGGCGTTGCCTGTTACGCGTATATGATGTATTCTGATTCATCATGATGCATTTTACATCAAGGAGTGTGCCCGCATGAACACGTTTACCATCCATGCATTGGGACCCGACATTGAAAAAAAGATACGGGCCAAGGCCCGTCGGGACGGGAAGAGTCTGAACCGGACGTTTAAAGAACTCCTGGCGGCGAGTGTCGGCGCCTCGTCCCCGGCTGCCCGGGACCCGGGGAACGATTTTTCCGAATTCTGCGGCATCTGGACGAAACGGGATGCCGACGCCTTCAACGCGGCAACGGCCGATTTCGAGACGGTTGACAAGGCAGACTGGAAATGAACGCCATTCTCCTCGACACGAACGCGTTGACGGCACTTTTCCGAGGCGATCATGGCGTCATGGACGTATTGGCCAAGGCCGAGTGCATCTATGTGTCGGTGATCGTCATCGGCGAGTTGGAAGCCGGTTTCCGAGGCGGCAGCCGGTATGTCGAAAATCTAGCGGTCATCGAGCGATTCCTTGCAAAACCGGCGGTTGTGGTCTTGCCGGTCCGGCGGGAAACAAGCGACTGTTTCGGGCGCATCAAGCATGCCTTGAAAACCGGGGGTACCCCGATTCCGATCAATGACATCTGGGTGGCCGCCCAGTGCATGGAGACGGGCTCGGTGCTGGTGACCTATGACCGGCATTACGAAGCGGTGGCCGGATTGCGGCTCTGGGATGCGCCGGCGTCGGGGGGGTGAGGGCGGAGTCCAATCATGATCTGCGAATGATCGGTTGTGCCTTGGCTGCCGGCATGCTATGTTTTCTCTTTCAAAAGGAGACTGCCATGCGCCTGTTGCGCTCCGCCCGCGTCCTGGTTCCCGCCCTGCTGGCCGCCTTTCTGCTCGCCGCCCCGACGGCCCGCGCCGCCGTGAAGCTGGCTCCCGTTTTTGCTTCGCATATGGTCCTTCAGCGCGGCATGCCTGTTCCTGTCTGGGGTACGGCGACGGCAGGCGTCACCGTTGTCGTTTCGTTCGCGGGCCAGCGGAAGGAAGCCCGGGCCGACGCCCGGGGCGTCTGGCGTGTCATGCTCGATCCGCTGGCGGTGTCGGCCGAGCCCAGGCCTTTGACCGTGACCGCCGGGGCCGGCGATACCGCTGAAAAGGCGGAGCTGGCCGACGTGCTCGTGGGCGACGTGTGGGTTGGTTCCGGCCAGTCCAATATGGCCATGATGATTCCCTCGTATACGAACGGAGACCCTGTTCTGGCCAAAACCGCCGCCGGTGCCTATCCGCTCCTGCGCCTCTACAAGGGCGGCGGCGTGTGGATGGCCGCCTCGAACGCCTCTTTTTCGGCCCTCCTGTTTTCCTTCGGGCAGCCCCTCCAGCAGGAACTGGGCGTGCCGGTCGGCCTGATGTGCGGGGCGGTGGGCGGCACGCCGTCCGGCTACTGGCTCAGCGAGAGCGCGTACCAGGACGATCCGGGCTGCCAGGCCGACCTGGCGAAGGCCAGGGCGTCTTTCAACGAGGCGGCCTATGGTGTGCAGATGACCGCCTGGTCCCAGGATGTGGCGAAAGCGAAAGAGGCCGGGAAGCCCGAGCCCGCGCAGCCCCGCGTCATCCTGAAGCCCGGCCAGAGCCGCGCCAAGGTCGGGAACCTCTATGAGGCGCATATCCGGCCCTTCCAGCCTTTTGCCATCCGCGGCGTGCTGTGGGACCAGGGCGAATCCAACACCGGCATCGGCGGGGTCAACCAGTCCACCCTGATGAACGCGCTGGTCCGCGGCTGGCGCAAGGAGTGGGGGCAGGGCGACTTCCCGTTCCTGGTGATGCAGAAGCCCAGCGGCGGGGGAATCGCCTTCGATCCGGCCGATCCCGTCACCCGCTGCGCCGACAGGCCGTCCGCGCTTCCGTCCCGTCCGCCGGCGAACGGCTTCGGCCGCGAGGAGTATCTCAAGGTCGGCGCCATTCCGGGCGTTTTCATGGTGCCGACCAGCGACCTCGGCCCCGGCACGCATCCGGTCTGCAAGTCCGGCTATGGCGCGCGGGCCGTGCGCGTGGCGCTGGGCGCCGTCTATGGCAAGCCGGTCGAGGTGTCGGGCCCCGTCTTCAAGTCGTTCGCCGTCGAAGGCGGCAAGGTGCGCATCCGCTTTGACCATGTCGGGAAAGGCCTGGCCGTTCCGCCGTCCGTCACGAACAACGCCGGCCCGCAGGGCTTTGCCGTGGCCGGCACGAACCAGGTTTTCCAGTGGGCCCGCGCGGTCATCGACGGTGACTCCGTGGTGGTGGACAGCACGAACGTGCCGGCGCCCGTGGCGGTCCGGTACGCCTGGAGTTCCGCGTATCCCTGGGCCACCCTGTTCAACAGGGACGGACTGCCCGCCCTGACCTTCCGCACCGACGACTGGGCGGATCCGGAGCCG
>CAYZVY010000009.1:6867-30749 GCA_964481675.1 uncultured Verrucomicrobiota bacterium | reverse complement strand
CAGCCGGCCTGGAGTTTCACGAAGACCAACACGCTCTCGTCGGCAGAAGCCGGTCACGCCGTTTCCAACGAGGATTCCACGGTTTGCCAGCCGTTCATGATCGGGCATGATGACACGTTTTCCCAGCGGGGCTTCGTCTGGTTCTCGGCGATTCCCGAGGCCATTCAGGGCGGGGTGGTCTCCCAGGCGGTCCTGAGCCTGACCGTCACCCATGTCGTGACCAGCCAGCCTGTCCAGGTGAATGCGTATTCGATGGGAGGCCTGACCTATTCGAATTTCTACGATCTGCCGGCCACGTCCCGGTTTTGCGTCCTGACCGGAACGCTGGAAAGCGCCGGGGTGAAGACGTCGACGACGATGTCCTTTGTCATCGACCCCAAGAGCCTGTCGAAGAAAAGCCAGATGGGCTTCGCGCTGCGGGTTGTGCCTGAAAACCGGACAGGCCGGTATAACTTCACCGCCCCGAAGTTGCGGGTGGTCTATATCCCGTATTACGCCATTTCCATTGCCACCAATCCGCCGGCCGGCGGAACGGCCACCGGCTCGGGATCCTATGCCGGCGGCGCCTCCAAAACCGTGCGGGCTTATGCCACCAGCGGCTACACCTTCTCCAACTGGACGGAGGGGGCCAGCGTCGCCAGCACTAATGCGTTCTACACCTTTACCGTCACCATGGCCCGCACCCTGACGGCCAATTTCACCAAGAACCCGTCTTCCTATACCATCACCCTTGGCGCCAGTCCGGCCGAAGGCGGCACCGTGTCGGGGGCCGGGACCTACGCGGCCGGCAGCAGCCGCACCGTCTACGCCTCGCCGGCGGCGGGGTATGCCTTCACGAACTGGACGGAGGGCGCCGGCGTGGTCGGCACGGCAACCAATTACACCTTCGCCCTGACGGCGAACCGCACGCTAACAGCCTGTTTTGTCCTCACCCAGTCCGTCGGCGTCATCCGCTTCAAGGTGCCGGGCATACTGGTCGGCGAGACGGCCGGGTCCGTCGCCGTGCGAGTCGTCCGCGCCGGGGGTTCGTTCGGCCCGGCCACCGTGCAGTACAAGACGATCGGAGGCACGGCCGTCGCCGGCTCCGATTATCAGTCGCGCTCGGGCACGCTGAGCTGGCTGGCCGGGGAAAAGGGCATCAAGGTGTTTCTCGTGCCGATCATCTCGGACGGGCTGGTGGAATCGGCCGAGAGCTTCAAGGTGAGATTGTCGGCGGCGACGGGCGCGGCTCTCGGCCTGCCGGCCAAGATCGCCGTGACGATTTCCGGCCAGCTGCCCCCGATGCCCGGAGACGCTCCGGCTGTCTCCGCCGCGCCCGGGGAGGGGCTGGCGCTTTCCGGTTCGGGCACCCTGTCGTTCCAGTGGCGGCTGGATACGCCGAACGCGGCGGACGCCTATCTGCTGCTGGACAATGGCGAAGTCCGGGCCGCCTTGCGCGGGCCCGCACCCTGGGCGCCCTGTGCCGTGGACTTGCCCCATGCCGTCGTTCATGACATCCGGTGGGTCTACGTGGGCGACCCGAACGGGGCCCCGGGAGCCGGAGCCGTGGATCAGGTGGAATGGGTAACGGGAGACTAGGTCGCATCATGACAACGGTTCGTTGGGGTATTATCGGCTGCGGGAACGTCACGGAAGTCAAGAGCGGGCCCGCCTTTTCCAAGGTTCCCGGCAGCCAGCTGGTCGCCGTCATGCGCCGCGATGCGAAACGGGCGGAGGACTATGCCAGGCGCCACGGTGTTCCCAGGTGGTATGCCGAGGCTGATGCCCTGATCGCCGACCCGTCCGTTGACGCCGTTTATGTGGCCACGCCGGTCGGCTCGCACCTGGAGATGGCGCTCAAGGTGTGCGCGGCGGGCAAGCCCTGCTATGTTGAAAAACCGATGACGCGCAACGTGACCGAGGCCGAGGCCATGGTGGCGGCTTTCAGGAAGGCGGGCCTTCCGCTGTTCGTGGCCTATTACCGCCGCGGGCTGGCCCGGTTCCTGAAGGCCCGGGAGCTGGTGGCCGCGGGGGCGATCGGCAAGCTGTCGGGGGTGTCCTACCGCTGCGCGTCGCCCGCCCACGCGCGCACGGGCGAGCTGCCCTGGCGGCTGAAGGCGGAGCTGGCCGGCGGCGGGCTGTTCATGGACATCGGCTGCCACACGCTGGACGCGATCGACTATATCGCCGGCCCGCTGCGGGAGGTGTCCGGCCTGGCCGCCAATGTGGCGTCGCCGCACCATGCGGTGGAGGACGGCGTGGCCATGCAGTTCCGCCTGGAGTCGGGCGGGCTCGGGACCGCAAGCTGGAATTTCGCCTCGGATCAGTCGGAGGAGATGATCGTGTTTTCCGGCACCGGCGGGCGGATTTCGATGTCCACCTTCGGCCAGGATCCGGTGAAGCTGGAAACGGGCAAGGAGGTCCAGCTGTTCGACCTTCCGCATCCGGCCCACGTCCAGCAGCCGCTGATCGAAACCATTGTCAGCCAGCTGCTGGGGAAGGGGAGCTGCCCGAGCACGGGGGAGACGGCGCTGCGCACCACGCGCGTGCTGGATCGCGTGCTGGAGGGCTATTACGGCGGGCGGGCGGATGCGTTTTGGAAGCGGCCGGAGAGGTGGCCGGGGGTCGTCTCCGGAAGGTAGGGCGAGGCCTTTCTGTCAATCGTTCCGGAACGCTTCCTGCAGCGCATGGAAGGCCAGCTTGGGTTCCCGGAAGTCGCTGAGGATGCCCTTGTTGTTGTATTCCCGGATGCGGCCCAGCCCGTGGGCGGCGCTGGTCCGCACGTCGCAATACTGCCAGATGGCCACGCCGCAGACGCGGCCGGACTCCCGGATGGCGCCCATCAGCCGGCGGAGCAGCTCCGCCTGGTAATTCTCGGTCCATTTCCGGTCTTCGAATGACCGCACGCCGGTGATGCCGGCGGCGCCGAATTCCGACATGATGAGGGGCTTGCCGCCGGCCCGCTTCGCGAGCTTCCGGATCAGGTCGCTCATCGTGCCGGGCGCCTCCTCCATCCGCCCCGAATACCAGCCGGGGTAGGTGTTGCAGGACACCACGTCCACCAGGTCCAGGCAGCGGTCGCCCAGCGGCGCGCAGGTGGCGAAGGTGATGGGGCGGGAGGGGTCGAGTTTCCGGAAGCGGCGGGCGAGGGCGGCGACGACCGGCCGGGCGCCGGGCTTGAAGGTGGCCCCCTCGTTCAGCATGCCCCAGAGGATGATGGACGGGTGGTGCCGGTGCTGGCCCACCATGGCGTTCAGTTGCTCCAGGGAGCGCTGGAGGAAGACCGGGTTCCGGAAGTCCTCCTGCCGGGGCTGCCAGTGCGCCAGCTCCTCCCAGAACAGGAGCCCGTGTTCGTCGCACAGGTCGAGGAAAAGGGGGTCGTTGGGATAGTGGCTGCCGCGGACGAAGTTGGCGCCGAGTTTTTTCAGGATGTCGATGTCGCGCGTGTGGATCGACGGCGGCAGGGCGGACCCGAAATCGGGATGGTGCTCGTGCCGGTTCACCCCTTTCAGCGTCAGGGGCTCGCCGTTGAGGAGGATCTCCTGGCCGCGCACGGCCACGGTCCGGAAGCCGATCCGCTCCTGCCAGGCGTCGGCGCCGGCGTCGAGCCGCACGGTGTAGAGGCGGGGGGAGGCGGGCGACCAGAGTGCGACGGCGCCGGCGTCGAGCGCGGCGGAGGCGGAGCCGTCCCGCCGGAGGGGCACGGCGCCCAGGTCGCGGCCGTCGAGGGTGACGCGGACGGAGGATGGACGGGCGCCCTCGTCACCATGGTTGGCCAGGCGGACGGCGACATCGAGGAGCCAGCGTTTCCCGGCCTGGCGGGGCATGGCGGAGGCGGACAGGAGGAAGGCGGGGGGCAGCACCTCGGCGGTGACGGATTGGGGGATGCCGCCGAAGAGGTAGATGTCCTGCTGGGGATAGTAGAGGGGATTGTCCGGGCCGTAAGTGTTGCCCACCCGGACGCAGAGGGTGTGCGCGCCGGGCTTGACGGCGGGCACGATGAAGTCGAAAGCGGTATGCGCGCCGTGGTGGGAGCCGAGCGAACGGCCGTCAAGGAACACCTCGGCCGTATGGGTGACCGCGCCGAAGGCGAGGCGGAGCGTGACGGGGGCCTGGCCGGGCACGGTGAACGGGCGGCGGTACCAGCCGAAGCCGCGGAATTCGAAGTGGCGGAAGGCGGATTCCCAGACGCCGGGGACCGGGAGCTTTTCCGTGAAGGCGGAGGCGGACGGCGGCGTTTTGAGCGGCTTCGTTTCGGGAAGGAAGTCCCACAGGCCGTCGAGGGCGATGGACGGGCGGGTCGGGTGCGTCTGGAGGAGGCGGGCCATGGCGGTTCCTTGGGTTTGAACTGTCTGCCTGTTTTAGCACAGGCCTCCGCGCGTTTCCATCTTGTTTGTGCGCCTGGCGTGGCACGGCCTTTCCAGGCCGTGTCCCGAAGTTCCAGTAAGAGCCTACAGGCCTTTGGAGGATCGCCATACATTCGTGGCGGTATGGATGACGGCCAGGACGTTGATCCGGTCGGGAGCGATGTGATAAATGATGCGATAGGCGCCCTCAATGACCTCGCGAATTTGATCCAAGTCATATTCGGGCACGCGACGGCCGGAAAGGGGGAAGTCCGCAATTTGACGGGATCTTCGGGTCAGGCAGTCAATGGTTCGAAGGGCATATTCGGGAGAATCCTGCGCGATATAGTCGTGAATAGCATCAAGATGATTCTGCGCGGATTTAGTCCAGTAGACCGTCATTCCGGCAAGCCGTATTTAGCACGGACTTCTTTGACGGCTTTGGTGCGGCCGGCTTTGACATCCGCGAGGCCGCGCTCGACCGCCTCGCGCACGTATATTTCGCGAATAAGATCTTCCCACGTGGCGTTTTTGGGTAGGTGATCGACCAATTTGTGGGCTTCATCCTTATTCATGATGACTCGCATACAGTTCTCTCCGATTTATTCCGTTATACTAACATTCCGTATGGATGGAATCCAGATGCCTTTTTGACTGATGACGCCGCGCGCCCATGCACGACGGTGTCCCCAGGCATGGCACGGCCTTTCCAGGCCGTGTCGTTTGGTCCTTTTTGTCCCTTCCGTCTCTTTCTTTTGACAATTTCGCGAGAGACGCTTACTTTGGAAGAAACACGCAGGAACGGGGAAACCATGAAGACGGGTGAAACAAAACGGCTGCGCTTCGCGCTCGGGCAGATGGTCTGCCTGCTGCACGACAATGCCGCCAACATACGGACCGCCTGCGACCTGAGTCGCGAGGCCGCGCGACAGGGGGCCCGCCTGATTGTCCTCCCCGAAGGCTGTCTGACCGGCAATGCCCTGACGGGGCCCGGCCAGCAGGCCGTCCTGCCGGTCGAACCCGGCGCCTTCGCCGATCTGGCGCGCGTCGCCACGGCCGGCAACATCGTGATCTGCGCGGGATTCATCGCCGCCTTCGGGGAGAAGTTCAACACGGTCCATGCCATCGTCGAGCCCGGCGGCTCCGTCCGGTTCCAGCGCAAGGCTTTCCGCGCGAAGACGGAACCCCCTTTCATCGCCGCCTGGCCGGATCCCGCCCGCGTGGTGTTTGCGGTGGACGGCATCCGGATGACGCTGGCCATCTGCTCGGAATTCGGGGCCCCCGGCGTGCGCGAGGCCATGGAGGCCGCCCCGGTCGACCTGGTGCTGCACCCCTCGGCCGGCTCGATGAAGCCGGAGCAGGTGTGGCCGGAGGGCACCGAAGCGACGCCGGCGCGGCTGGCGTTCGATGCCGACTGCCACGACATCGTGACGCGGGCAGCGGCGGGGATCCAGGCGGCGGGTGTCCCCAGAATGGGATCAAATCCGGTCGGGTTCGACGGGGAGACGTGGTGGCCCGGGAATTCCTATGCGGTCGATGCCCGCGGGACTGTCGCGCTGTGGATGAAGGGCGAGAACCGGCCCGCGAGGATGGTGTCGACAGTGGCCGTGGCGGAGATGGATGTATAGGTTCCGCGCCTGGATGTGGGAGCGCGGCCTGCCCTGAGCGAAGTCGAAGGGCACCGTCCGCGCGAACAGGCGCCAACCTTCGCGTCTCGCGCCAACGGGGTGGCGCTCCCACCTCCAGGTGTCCCGCACCTGAAGTCTTGTTCAATGCCACTGGTAATCGTGGAAGAAGACGGGCTTCAGGTTCCGCTCGAAGGCCCAGCGCAGGGCGCGGTCCACCCGCTGCGGATGGTCGGGGATATAGTTCGAATAGAAATCCCAGAAATACTGCTCGTGGGTCCACATGGGGACCACCCGGGCGCCCGGGGTCCGCTTCACCCAGCCATCCAGGACGGGCTCGGCCTCTACGGGCGGTGTCTTGTTGCAGACGATGGCGACATCGAACAGCGTCAGGCCGGTTTCCGGATCCCGGTGCCAGCCTTCCCGGAGGATGTCTTGCTGAATGGCGGGCGAGAGCCCGAATTTCAGGAAGTCCGGATTGGAGGGGGCGAACAGGCCGCCCAGGCAGGTGACGCCCCGGGCCCTCAGCGCGGGCCAGGCGGAGCGGGGAATGGCGCACCAGTGGATGATACTGGGCGGGGCCCAGACCGATTCGCCGGCGAAGCGTGCAATCTCGGCGTGAATGCGGTCCCAGTCGCGGAGAAAGGCGACGCCCCCCTCGTCAGCGCGGTAGGGAAGGTCGGGCTTGTCGGCCTCGGCGTGGACGGTGAGGCGCAGCCAGTCCGCCTGGCCGGCCCACTCGGCCTTGTAGCGGTCGGGGAACTGGGCGAGGGTGAAGCCGTCCTCGGTGCGGTAGTAGCAGTTCAGCGTGAAGCGGGTGCCGTAGCGGCGGTGCCAGTCCCGGTACAGGGCCAGGTACCCGCAGTCAAAGAGGGACTTGTAGCCCTTTTTCGCGATGTCGCGCAGGAAGAAGCTGTTGTCGTCCACCTGGAACCCGTAGGCCGTTGCGGAGTTTGTGGTCATGGTGCGTTCGCTCCTATGTTTCCTTGTTTTCAAGCAGGTCGGGGTTCAGCAGTTGCTCGCTTCTCATGACGTGCAGGATCACTACGGTTTGCTTCTCGATCCGATAGAAGAGGCGGCAGGGCGGGATGACGAGCTGGCGGTAAGGCAAGCCGGGCAGTTCGGGAGGCACGGTGCCAAGGTTGGGAAACCGTTTCAAGCGTTCCACCTTTTCGAAAACGCGCACCACCAGGTTGGCGGCCGCGGCGGGCTTATCCAGGGCGATGTAGTCCGCGAGGGCGTCGATATCCTGGAGGGCCGGCTCGGTCCAGATCAGCTCAGCCATCGTTTCATCCGCTTTCTGGCCTTCTCATGGGAGCACGTCCGTCCCTCTTGTACAGCCTTTTCACCCCGGGCGATGCCTTCCAGGAGGCGCATCCGGTCGCGCTGGTCTTCGAAGGTCCGGACATCCACGAGGTAGGCGGCGGGGCGCCCGTGTTCGGTGATCAGGATGGGGGCCCTGTCCGATTCCAATCCGGCGAGTATTCGCGTGGCCTGTCGTTTGAGGGTGGTTACCAGCTCGGTTTTCATAGTGATACTATAGTAGCACTTCGTCCGGTAATCAAGCGCGGATTTACTCATGACGAGGCCTGCAGCCGCATCCATAGAAGGGCGTTCAGCTCAGCCGGATTTCCCGGATGGGCCGGGCGAGGTGGGAGGTGTCGGATCCGTCGGCTTCCAGGCTCCACTGGTCTCCGCGCTGCGCGATTCGGATCAGGCCGCACAGGGGGGTGGAAATGGACGCCGGGGCGCCCAGGAGGCCTTCGCACAGGCCGTGCATGCACCCTCCGTGGGCGACCAGCAGCAGGTTCCCGTCATAGCGGGCGGCCAGGTGACGCGCGGTCGCCGCCGCCCGCTCGCGGGCCTGCTCCGGGCTTTCGGGAAAAGCCGGCTGGACGGCGGAGCGGTAGGCGGGGTCGATTTCCGGGTAAAGCGATTTTAAAACAGGGACAGGCAGGAAGTCGCGGGTATCCGGGAACCACTTCAGCAGCATCATTTCGGCCAGCCCGTGTTCCACCTTGACCGGCAGGCCGACCGCCTTCGCGATCTGGGCGGCGGTTTCGACGGCGCGCAGAAACGGGGAGCAGAAGATATGGGCGAGGCCTTCGCCTGCCAGCCGCTTCCCCACGTCCTGCGCCTGCACCACGCCGTCGGCCGAGAGGGGCGCGTCGTGCGGCCGCGCCGCGGAGGCGACCCATTCCGGTTCGACAAAATCCTTCCGGTTGCCGTGCCGGACCAGCCAGATGGTGCGGTCATGCATCATAGGGGCTCCAGCAGGGGGTGGCGTCGGAGGGGGAGATGACCCGGGAGTGGTGAGGCGGGGAACCCGTGAATGTGACCCGCCAGGACGGGCCTTCCGCCGCGCAGGCGGGGGGAGGGGAGAGGGTTTCCCCGGCCTCCCAGATCCAGAGGCCGGCCACGGCCCCCTTGTCGACCGGATAATGCGCTTCCCAGTCGAGCCGCCCTTCCGCGTGGGCCAGGACCATGCGGGCCTCCCCGATCAAAGGGCGGAACAGGACGCGGAACAGGTGGCGGGGGCGGCCGGCCGCGGCCGGATAGTCGAGCGTGAGGGTGTGCCAGCCGTCGTCGCGGGATTCGACGACGGAGGCGGCCGTTCCATTGAGCAGGCGGAACCGGTCGATGACCTCAGGCCAGCCCGGTGAAAGGCGGGGCATGCGGCGAAACGCGAGAAAGGCGGTCTCGGCGCGCCCGCCGACGGTTTCGCCAACGATCGGGGGAGTGGCGGTTTCGGTGAGTTGCACATGGCCCCGGTGATGGCGCGAGAGGGCGGGGTGGGCGTGCGCGACGCCGTTCTCGGACGCTTCCCACTGGAGGAAGGCCCAGTCGCCGTTCCGGTTCCAGTAGCAGACCGGCATGGATTGCCAGCACAGGCCCCAGGACGGGTGTTCGGCGTCGTCCATGAGCGGGTAGCGCGACATCACGCCCAGGCGGTGGAAGTCCGTGACGCGGGCGAACGCGAGGGCTTGGCCGAAGCAGGGGACGGTGATGTCTTCGGACCGAGCCGGCGACACGGCAAACCGGGACTTGAAGCCCCGCGAATGGGCCAGGCTCCTGAGCGGGGCGAACAGCCGGCGGGGCATGGCCTCCGTCCAAGGCTCGAGGGCGTCGAGGAACGAACGGTAGGCGGATGGCTCGCGGGAGGGAGAGTGCTCGAGGCAGTAGGAGCGGATGGCGGGCACGCGGGGCCCCTCGGCGAAGAGAGTGTCGAGCGTCAGCAGGTTCCGGAACAGGCCTTCGTAGGCGGAGAGAAGGGCGGGGTCGAGCTGGCGCGCATACAGGAAGAGGGCGGTCAGCTCGAATTTCATCACGGTCGCATAGATGTCGCTCAGGTGCTCGCCCCAGCCCCAGGGCGTGTCCCTGTAATAAGCCGCAGCGGTCCCGAGCCGGGCCGCCAGCTCCGGCGTGGCCCGGCCATTGATCTCGGCCAGGAGCCAGCCGCAGACGAGATCGCCGAGGCACTTGTTGGGGTACCGGAGCGCATGGGGCGTCATCTTCCCCATTTCCGAGTCGAACCACAGGCCCAGCTCTGCCAGCAGGGTTGTCAGGAGCGCGCGGTCTTCCGTGGCGAGCCGGTTCCCGAATTCAAAATGGAGCACGATCAGGGCCAGTCCCGTGAAAAAGCTGCCGTTGGTGTCGGTGATGCTCCGGTCTTCCCAGCTCCAGCGGAAGCAGCCGCGCCGGGGGCCTTCGGCGTCCTGCATGGCGCGCAGGGCGGCCAGGACCCGGCCGGCGTCGACACGGTCCAGCACCCCGTCCATACCCGCCGCGACCAGGAGCCACGCGGATTCCCGGGCCGGGTGTTGAAACGCCAGGTCCCGCGTGTCGGGCGTATGGCCCGGTCCCGGAATCGTCCAAAGCCCCACTGCCGGATCCCAGTTTTCGAGGAATGGCGCCAGCTTCGCATCTGCTTCCGCCCGGGAATCATGTTTCTCAAGTGTCATAGGACGCAAACCTTTTCGGCTGTTTGAACGTTCGATCTAACACTAGCATAATGGATCATTATCTAAGAATTAACAAGAATCGATTTGACAAGGGCCGTCACGCGATCCATCATGGGTGTACTAGGACAAGGCAGGAAAAAGACCCAATGCCGCACCCGTATCAAATGGTTGCCGACGATATTCTGCTCCGGATTCGACGGGGAGAATGGAAGAATGGCGAGCGCCTTCCCGCGGTGCGCGATCTGGAAACGCTTTATCCGCACAGCCGCATGACGCTGCACAAGGCGTTGAGGCATCTTCAGGCCAGCGGCTATATCACCATCGTGAACGGTCGGGGCGCCTACGTGAAAGTGGCCCACATCAAGGATCCCGTGGGCATCCTGATGGGAGGGGTGACCCCCGCCCACATCATTGCGCCGTTCGCCATGACGTGTGTGGATTTTGCGCGTGCCTATTTTGCCCGGTTGGGGCTGGAGCCGCGGATTTATTCGGAGGATCCGCTCGCGCCCACCTGGATGCCGCAAGCCCTGTTGGACGATCTGGACGCCGGCAAACTGAAGGGATTGCTGACGGTGCAGAGCCGCTTCAGCTTCAAGCACCTGGACACGGACGCCTGGCGGCGCCATCGCGTGCCCCATGTCGATATCGGGAGTCAGCCCGCGCCGCAGCGCGTCTACATCGATTTCGAGGCGTTCATGGTCCGCGCCCTCGAGGTCGCCCGCGAGGCGGGGCGCAGCCGGCCGCTGCTGATTCCCACCGGCAGCGCCATGTCGGCCGAGTATCTGCGGAGCCGGTTCGGCGCCTCCGGCGCCGACGTGTATGTGCCTCCACCCGAGCTGGGTCCGCCCATCGGGGCCGAGGAATTCGGATTCCGTCTCATGCAAAGCCTGATCCGCCGCCGCGCGACCGTCGACGCCATCGTGGCGGCCGACGACGTCATTGCCAAGGGAATCGTGCAGGGGGCGCTGGCGGGGCGGATCGACATTCCCCGGCAGGTGATGGTGCTGGCCCTGGTAAACCGCGGGATCGAGCTGTTCTATCCCGCTCCCGTCACCCGGCTGGAGGTGGACGTGGAAGCGCTGGCCATTCACGCCGGCGACCGGCTGGCGCGGCTGATGCGGGAACCCGATCTGCCTCCCGAAACCGTCCTGTTTCCGCCGAACCGGGAAATCCGGACACCCGAACCGTCCGACCGACAGCCCGAAGGCGCCTTCCGATGAAGACTCTTTTTCAAGTTCTCGCGGTCCTTTCGGTGATGGCGGTCCTGCGCTTTCCGGCGCGTGCCGCGCAGGCCGCTCCGGCCACGATTCGCCTGTATGACGGCGTCACCGCCTATGTGCCCCAGTCGAACGGCGCGCCGTTCTCCGTGGAGCTGGGCGTGCGCGATCTCAACCACCTGACGCGGGCTCCCGCGGAGCTTCTGGTCAAAATTTACGATCCCGACGGCCGCGTGCTCGTGCGCGAGGTGCTGCCCGACGACGGGATCGCGGCTCCATCCTATGCCCCGCCGGTTTCCGGCTGGGACCACGAAGCCTGGTATGCCCAGGTGAGCCGTTCCCGCGGGATCGACCCCATGATCCGGTGGAGCCATTTTTCGGATCCCGCCTTCCTGGCGTCCGTGCCCGTCCGCCCGTTCGCGTTCACCGTCCCGGCGGGCCGCCCCGGCGTCTATCGCGTGCTGGTGACGGGCGGGCCCGACCACGTCGTCACGCTGCGGACATCCCTCGCCGTCCCGATTGCGCTGGCCGGGACCGTGAACTGGCTGCACGGCCACGGAGGGCAATACCGGCGCTCGTATTTGTATGTGCCGCGCGGAGCGAAGAAGCTCGACCTGATCCTGCTGGAGATGGACCTGCCCGCCGGCCGCTCCCTGGTCCTGACCGGTCCCGACGGGAAACGCATGGAGCTCAAGTCCGCTGGAAAAGACGATTCCGGGGACGGGGAGCAGGCGAAGCCGGTTCGTCCGGTTTACACGCACCAGGAGGCCTGGTTTGCGGGCCCCGGCGCGCTGGACGACCGGATCCTGACGCTCGAGGTGACGGACGGGCCGGGCGATTACCTGCTGACCGCCGCGTTCGAGATGGCGGGCGATCGGCCCCTGAAGCGGCTTAAATACTCGGCCAACGCCGTGTTCGCGCCCGATCCGGAGACGGCCGCCGCCGTGCAGGGCGGGGCGATCTATCACGACGGGAAGACGTTCTGGCACGGGTTCCAGGTACGCTACCACGACTGGCTCAAGACGCTGAAGCCGGGCGATCTCGAGGCGCCTGCGGGCCTTACCGGCCGGCCCGGTTTCCATTCCGTGGGGTCCCACCAATCCCCGGCCAGGGATTCGGCCGACCGGATCATGCACGATTACCCGGCGCACCATAACGGGGCGGCGCTCAACCAGGCCCTGCGCGAGATGGCCAATGGGCTGAACGCGATGGGGCCGGGCGACATCGTTCTCCAGGGGCCCATGAAGAACCTGGCCTACGAGATGGGCTGCTACAGCTTTTTCTACCACCGCCCCGCCTGGCGGATCCTCCGGGAGTCCGACGCGCCCGAGGGGGCGAAGGGGCCGATCCGGGAGTTCATCCTGATGGTCGGGGACCGGCTGGCGTTCTGCCGGGGCGGGGAGATGATCAACGGCAATGCGTTCGCGAGCCTGGTCGAAGCCCTCCGCTATTGTTCGGAAGCGTCGCAGGACCCGCTGCAAAAAACGCTGTTCGACACCTATTGGGACCGCTTTGTCCGCGGCGGGTTCGGCGAGCGGGTCGGCATCGGGCCGTCCGGCGGGATCCAGGAAAGCTTCGGCTACGATCACAACTACGGCAGCTACGTGCTCCGCGGCTGGCAGGCGGTCAACGACGACCTGAAGGACCTCCGCTTCCTGGCGGCCTATGCCCGCGTGCAAAACCTCTACAGCTACACGCACAGCGAAGGCGGCTCCGAGGCCGCCGCCTGGAGCTCCCGCACCGAAGGCGGGGTGGCGGGCGGAACCTATTCCCCCACCAATCCGGCCTGTATCTGGAAAGGGTTCGGCGGGCCCGACTTCACCGAAAGCGTGAATGGCGGCAACGAATTCTTTGCCGCCCGGCGGCCGGGCTATTATGCCCTGACCTATCACGGGCGGCTGTCGCCCTCGTGGTTCAGTGACGGTTTCCACGGGCAGGTGGGCTATGGCGGCGGGATGCTCTGCCAGCTTCACATCCCCGGAAAGGGCCAGGTCCTGGCCTCCTCCCTCAACGGCGCCTACGGGGCCGGCATGCATCCCTCGCAGTGGCGCCGGTTCCATATTCATTCCGTCGTGGGAACCTTCCCCGACGGTGCGCCGTTCGTTTCCGCCAACAGCGAACACGCCGACGCCCGGCTGGCGGGCAACGTCCTGACCAGTTCCGGCGAAGTGCGCCAGTCTTCCCTCCAGGTGTTCCGGCGCTACGTGTTCGAGCCCGACCGGATCGTGTGCGGCGTGCGGCTGGCCCCGTCTCAAAGCGAATCCGTCCTGGATCTGTACGGCGGCCGTTCGGAGTGGCGCGGCCGTCTGGCCGAAGCCTGGGAGATGATCCCGTTTTCAAACGTCCCGGCGAAAAAGCGGGGGCCCCAGGCGGTCCTGACGACGGTGAACGCCTATGATGCCGGGGGAGCGCTTCTGGGTCCGCTGGGGACCACGAACGTCCTGGCCGCCTGGGTGACGATCGGGCGGAATGGATACGGCTGCCGGATCCAATTCGAAAAACCCATGCCGGTGCAGCGGGGGGAGAACGATACCCTGCTGGTTCGCCTGATCGAGGCGCCGGCCCCGGCCGGCGCCATCGCGTTGACCTATACGCTGATTCCCTATATCGGGTCCCCGCCCGACGGGAAAACCATGCCGTGAAAGGATCCCGATCCATGCGAACTGCCGCGCCTGCTCTGAAAGCCGCCTTGCTGGCGATGGCCGGTCTCACGCTGTCCACGACGATCTCCCGCGCGGACCTGGTCCTGGTCGCCGACGGCTCGAACGCCTGTCCCGTGGTGGCGGAAAAGCGGTTTGAGGACACCGCCCGGCAGCTGACCCATTACCTCCAGCGCATCTCGGGCGCGGCGTTCAAGCTGATCGTGACGAACGAGCCGCCGGCCGGCCGGGCTTTCCTGGTGGGCAACTTCGGCTCGACCAACATGGCGGAGCTGCCCGGCGACAGCTTCCGGATCGATGTCACCGCCGACCGCCTCCAGATTTCCGGGGCGACGCCGGCCGGCGTGAAGTTCGGTGTCTACGCGTTCCTGGAAGACCGGCTCGGATGCCGCTGGTGGGCATGGGACGAGGAGGACGTGCCCCGGCAGGCCACGATCCGCCTGGCCGATGGGAGCGCGCTGACGAAGGCCGTCTTCACGCAGACGATCCTCATGAACCAGGAGGCGCAGACGAAGCGGAACGCCTTCGAGGACAAATGTCGCGTCAAGAACGCCGAGGCGTGGTCCGGCGGCCACACGATTTACCCGCTGCTGACCCCGTATGCCAAAACAAATACCGACCTCTATCCCTACAGCAAGAAGACGGGCAAGCGCGCGCCGAACGCCCTTCACTTCTGCTACAGCGCCCCGGGCATCGCCGAGGCCCTGGCCGAGGCCCTGGCCGACGAGGTGAAGAAGCGCAACGGCGACGTGAAGAACGTCATCTACATGGCCGGCATGGGCGACTGGTATGGCGGCCAGTGCGAGTGCGAGCGGTGCGAGGCGATCTATCTCGAAGAGGGCTGGACCGGCACCAACGGCGTGCGGCGCGGCATCATCGGGGGCACCAACCTGCGCATGATCAACAAGACGGCGGAAATCCTGGAAGGTCGGTTCCCCGGCATCAAGGTGGGCACCATGGCCTACATGAGCATGGAGGCGCCGCCCACGCTGACGAAGCCGCGCGACAACGTCTACGTCCGCATTCCCCATCTCCGCCACTGCATCATCCACGGCCTCGCCGAGTGCCCGAAGAATGCCGGCTGCTACGCCAACGTCCGGAAGTGGGCGGCGCTGGCCCCCGGCCGGGTGCACATCTGGGACTACGGCGTCAATTTCGGCGAAAACTTCCTGTACCCGTTTCCGGTCATCACGGCGATCTCCCGCAACATTCAGCTTTACGCGAAGCTGAACCTCGCCGGCCTGATCGTCCAGGGCAATTACGTCTCCACCGGGGGCGATCTGGCGGTGCTGAAGAACTATGTCTGGCGCAAGATGATGTGGGATCCCGCCCTGGAGCCGGCCGCGCTGGTCCGCGCGTTCTGCGACGGCTACTACGGTCCCGCGGCGGATCCGATCCATGACTATGTGATGGAATTGGAGATGTCCGTCGCCTATACGTCGACGAACTCGCCGCACATGGACGAGTTCGCCACGCGCGCCGTCATGCGGAAGATCTACCTGACCCAGGAGCGGATGACCAAACTGCGCGACCTGGCGGCTTTGGCGCGCGCCAGGGCGGCCGGCGCCGAACCCTTTGCCCGGCGCGTCGAGGAGGCCGTGGTCAGCCTGGACGCCTTCGCGATCTGGCACCCCGGGCCGCTGGCCGAGAAGGACGGGAAGCTGGTGCGGACCGACCTGGGCGACCAGTATACCTATGACCGCGCCAAGGCCGTTTGCCTGTATTCGCGCAAGTCCAGCGCCAAGGAATGGGGACCCTATCCCAACTATCACAAGCAGCTTCTGTCTTTGCAGGGCGGGCCGCTGGCCGTCCTGACCAACGGCGACATCGAGGTGGCGGCCGCCCCGGCGCTGGGCATGCGGATCCGCCAGATCCGTTTCAAAGGCAAGGCGTTGCTGGCCGTGCCCGGCGATCCCAAGGAGAAGGGCTGGCCCAATCTCGGCGGCGCGTCGGAGGCGGCGTTTCCCGGCTGGACCACGGGCGAAGTCGTGGAACCGCCTAGCTCGACAAGCGTGTTGATGCGGACCGAGGCGGGGTCGGGCACCACCCTGAAGCACCTGGCGGAAAAGGGGGTGGCGTTGGGGAGCAATGGGTTGATCCGTCTTTTCGTGGCCTCGGAGCGGATCACCCGGGAGCCGGACTTCACGAACACCCGTTGCAATCAGCTCACCGCCTGGCAGGTCGGGCGCAAGGCCGACCAGTTCACCGTGGAAGCGCGGGCTCCGGAGGGATGGACGCCCCTGTCATTTGCCTCGTCCATGGCGGCGGCCGCCGATCCCACCAAAAAGACGAAAACGGTCGAAGCGGTTTTCCCCGAAGGCACGAGCGCCCTGCGGATCACGCTGAAAGGGGCCGGCTGCGTGGCGGAGGACTGGTATGAGGCGCCCGCGCTGCTGGGGGGCAAGGCGACATACGACCCGGCCGCCGGCGTCCTGACGACGTCCATGGAGACCAAGTCCGTTCCGACCGTCCTGAAGGAAAAGCGAAGGTGGCTGGAGCGGACGCTGATGGTGAGGGGACTGAACTGAAATTTCCGGTTTGGAACAAGGAGGTGAAGGTATGAAGGTGCAACGCGGTCAATGGAGTGAAACGGGCGGTTTGTTTGGCTTGATCCTGGTGGCACTGGCGGGCCTGTTGGCCGGTCGTTCCGCCTGGGGCGACGTCCATACCTGGAAAGGCGGGATCGGGCTCTGGTCCGACGACACCCAGTGGACGAACGGCGTGCCGGTGGCGGGGGGTGAGGCGGTGATCGTGCGCGGCACGGCGACGCTGGCCAGCGCCAGCGCGGACCTGGCCAGCTTCACGATGAAAGGCGGGATGCTGGTCTTCACGGGCCTGGAGGCCTGCGTGAGTGCGGTCGAGGTTGCGATCACGAACGGGACCGTCACGCATGTCGTGAATTCGGCAACGACGACGAACCTGGACGGCACGTGGCCCGTCGACGGGCGGGTCTATTTTTCCTGCTCCAACTTCATGCTTAAGGTGCCCGGTAAGATCGATGTGGACGCCAAGGGGTATAAATGCCCGGGAGCGAACTCCAAGGGGTATGGGCCGGGCGGTGGCGGCGCTGGCATCAGTGCCACTTCCAAGGGGGGCGGCGGCGGCGGACATGGCTCCGCCGGAGTGACAGCGGGAGCCGGGGCCGGTGGTCCTGCGAACGGAAATCCCTACGATCCCGGGCCGGGCAGTGCCGGCGGCGGCTGCTCACAAGCCGGCGGCGTTGGAGGCGGTCTTGTGCGCGTCGAGGCCTCCAATGGAACGGTTACGATAAGCGGCACAATCTCGGCAAACGGAGGAAACGGAGTCTCCAGCGGCCGCGGGGGCGGCGGCTCCGGCGGTGGTATCTTTATCGGGTGCAAGGTGTTGGCGGGCACGAATGGCGTGATCCAGGCGAATGCCGGTGATTTAGACGGCAACGGCGGTCCTGGCGGCAGTGGGAGAATCGCAGTTTCGTTCGATTCGGCCTCCCAGGAAGCCGCTCCGAAACCGAAAGTGATTATCGCGGCCAAGCGATCCACGACCGCTTACAGCTCAGTCTACAGCGATATCGGGACGATCGCGTTTACGGACGCTTCCTGTTTTGACGGGAACTGGATGCCGCATACGGGTGTGTTGGTAAGCCCAAGCTTTACGAATTGGACGGTAAATACGCTCAACATCACGAATGGCTGGCTCCGGTTTCCCAATTTGGCATCGGTTTTCCCCCTGACCGTGAGTAACGCCATGACCATTTCCGGGAGCGGCGGAATCCTGCAACTCTACAAGCCGGATCTCCGGTGCGGATCCCTGACGCTGACCAACAGTGCCAGCTTCTACCTGTATCCGAAGGTGACCAACGGCGTGCCCGAAGATCCGGACTTCGGCGGCATTGTCTCCGTGTCGAACGCGATGGCGTTGGCCGCGAACTGCTGGATCTTTCCCAATGCCGTGAGCACCAACGGGGGCGGCATGCTGTTCCAGGTTGGCAGCCTGGATGTCGCGCCCAATGCCGGATTCAATGCCAACAGCCTGGGCTTTATGCGGGCCTGGCGCGACACGACCACCTATGCCGCCTACGGCCCGGGGAAGGGCGCTTCGGTGAACGGATCCGGATCGGGCGCGGGACATGGCGGGCGGGGCGGGCGATCCTTCGATACGGCCGCGCGCGGGGCCGTTTACGACGATCCGCTGCGGCCCGCGCTTCCTGGCAGCGGCGGCGGAACGAAGAACAACAACCCTTCGTCGGGCGGCATGGGCGGGGGGCTGGTGAGGATTGAATCTGACGGGCAC
This sequence comes from uncultured Verrucomicrobiota bacterium, assembly GCA_964481675.1. Classification (GTDB taxonomy): domain Bacteria; phylum Verrucomicrobiota; class Kiritimatiellia; order CAIKKV01; family CAIKKV01; genus CAIKKV01. Next base: position 12,691 of record CAYZVY010000009.1, on the reverse strand, counting down.
GTGAAACTGGATGGCACGCTCTCGGTGGACGGGCAGGACGGGCAGAACTACGGCGGGGGCGGCTCTGGCGGCGGCATCTTCGTCAAGTGCGGCGCGTTTTCGGGGGCCGCGTCGGGCCGGCTGTCCGCCGAGGGCGGCGCGCGCAACCAGACGGGATCCGGCGGCGGCGGCGGCGGCCGGATTGCGGTCTGGTACGGGCCGTGGAACGCGGGCATCCTGACGGCCGAACGCCTGGTGGACCATGGAACCAATGCGCCCGCGTCGTTTTCCGGACTGTTCAGCGTGTTGCCGGGTACGAGCTATACAAATGATGCGGAAAGCGGCACCGTGTGCTATGTTGAAGTGTTGAGGCAGGGAACTTCCGGATGTTTGATCATCATCAGATGATGACGGCATTGGGGAGCGACGGGTGAAACCAGGGAACGCGCGATGGACGGGATACCTATCTTGGGCGCCTTGGCGCGACGGTGCGCCTGTGCGGCCGTGGCCGCCTTCGGCCTATGCTGCCACGCCGAGCCGGCGCCGGCCGAGTGGCTGACCTTATCGGTCAGCGGAACGCCGCAGGTGGTGATCGGGATTGCCTCCAACGCGCCGGAAACGGAACGGCATGCTGCTGACGAGCTGGCGCGATGGCTGGGGAAGGTCACGGGCGCCCGCTTCGAGATCGGGTCTTTGACGAATTCCGCGGCGCCCCGCATCCTGGTCGGGCCGGAGGCGGCCCGGCTGGCCGATCCGGCGTTCAATCCGTCCGTGGTCGGCCCGGAAGGCGTCATCCTGCGGCACCAGGGGCGCGACCTGATTCTGGCCGGCGGTTCGCCGCGGGGCACGCTGTACGCCGTCTACACGTTTCTGGAGGATAGCGTCGGCTGCCGCTGGCTGTCTTCGACGGTTAACTATATGCCGGAAAAACCGGTTTTAACGATCACCCGGCTGGATCGGATCTACACGCCTCCGTTCGACTACCGGGAGCCGTTCTATTTTGACGCCTTTGATGCCGACTGGGCGGCGAGGAACAAGGTGAACGGGTATCGCAACCGGATTGACGCCCTGCGCGGCGGGCATCACCGCTTCGCCCAGTTTGCCCACACGTTTTACAAGTACCTGCCGCCAACCAACTATTTCGGCAGCCATCCCGACTGGTATAGCGAGCTCGACGGCAAGCGGACGGCGGAGAAGGGGCAGCTGTGCCTGTCCAATCCGGAGATGACCGCCGAATTCATCCGCCAGGTGAAGGCGGATCTGAAGGCGAAGCCCGGCGTCACGATGGTGTCGGTTTCACAGAATGACGGGGCCGGATTCTGCACCTGCCCGGCCTGCGCCGCGGTGGATGCCGAGGAGGGAAGCCCGTCGGGCTCCATCCTGCGGTTCGTCAACCGCGTGGCGGAGGCGCTCGAGCCGGAGTTCCCCGAGGTGACGGTCAGCACGCTGGCGTATACCTATTCCCAGAAGCCGCCCCGGGTGACGCGGCCCCGGCGCCATGTGTCGGTCTGGCTCTGCTCGATGGGCGCGTCGCACCGCCTTCCGCTGGTGGCCCAGCGGGATCGTCCGTTTGCCCAGGATTTCCGGGACTGGAGCCGCCTTTGCGACCAGTTGTATGTCTGGGATTACGTGGTTAATTTCATCCATTACACCCTGCCGCATCCCAATCTCAATGTCCTGGGGCCCAATATCCGCTTCTTCAGCGAGCAGGGCGCCAAGGGGGTCTTTTCGCAGGGTGCCTACAGGACGGGCGGCACGGAAATGGCCGAGTTGCGGGCCTGGGTGACGGCCAAGCTGATGTGGAATCCGGACCTGGACGACAGGGCGCTGATCGCGGATTTCATCAAGTGCTATTATGGCCGGGCGGCTCCCTATGTGACGTTATACCTGGATGACGTCCAGCGGGAAGCCTCCCGGACCAATGACCTGATGGGCTGTTATTCCAAGCCCGACGAGAAATTCCTGAACGCCGGCCTTCTGGTCCGTTCCTGCGGGTATTTCGCCCGGGCCGAACTGCTGATGAAGGATGAGCCGGCTTTCCTGAAGCGCGTGAAAACGGCCAAGCTGCCGATCCTCTACCTGGCGCTGGTCCGGTGGAACGAACTGCGCGCCGAGGCGGCCGCCGCCAAGCTGGCGTGGCCGCTGGGCGACGATCCGCAGGCGGTGCTCCGGACCTACGAAGCGGACGCCCGCGAGGCCGGCCTCACGCAGACGGGCGAGCATCGCGACGGCTTCGGCTGGCTGGAGCAGGCGGTGGCGGACGGGATGGCGAAGGCGGCGGCCGATCAACACTGAGGGTGCGGCCTGAATCAGGAAAAGAGGTTTCACGTGAATCGTTTGAATCGACTGGCGTGCGGTCTGGGTTTGATGGCGATCCTGGTTGCGCCCTTGCCGGCCGCTGTGCCGGAGCGCTACCGGCTGTACGACGATCTCGGCGCGTTTGTAAACAATCCCGAAGGGGTTGATTTCACGGTCACCCTCGAGGTGCGCGATATCAACCGCGTGGCCCGCGGACCGAGCGAACTGCTGGTCAAGATTTACGATCCCGACGGCAAACCCGCGGTGCGGGAGGTGATTCCCGATGATGGCGTCAACGCGCGGGGAAAAGGGCCGGTGCTGGCCGGCTGGGATCACGAGGCCTGGTACTATGAAACCTGCTATTCGCGCGGACTGGACCCGCTGCAGACGTGGAGCGGAAGCTCCGATCCGGCCTTCCTGGCCGCCTGTCCCCCACGCACGCGCACCTATGCCGTCAAGGGCGGCGGCAAGGGCGTTTACCGGGTGATTCTGGCCGGAAGCCCGGACCTGTATGTGTCGCTTGCGACCGAGCCCGCGCTGTCCTACGGCGTGAATGGCGGGCCCGACTGGGTGCATGGCCACCATGACCTGTATCGCCGCCGGTTCCTGTGCGTGCCCAAGGGTGCCATCGGCATCTCCATGGGACTGCTGGAGTTGGATCAGCCCCGCGGCCGGCGCTGCACGCTGACAACCCCGGACGGGAAGCCCGTGGTGCTCAAGCGGCAGGAACAGCCCGTGACGATGGAACTGAACGGAAGCGGCGGGTACGCAACGACGAGCGGTTTGTTCGACAAGCCGGGCGACTACGACGGCAAGGTGCTGGTGCTGGAGGTGGGGCCGGGGACGAACGACTATTTCCTGGGGGTCGACATCCTGCTGGCCAAGGAGCAGCGCAACTGGCGCGGGAGCCCCCCGCGCGTTCCCGCGGTCCTGTGCCCGGACGAAGCCACGGCCCGGGCCGTCAACAACGGCGCCATCGAGCACGACGGGCAGGTGTTCTGGCAGATGTACCAGGTCCGGCTGTGGGACTGGCTCAAAACCCTCAAGCCGGAAGAGCTGGCCATCCCCGCCGGCCTGCCGGTCAAGCCCGACTTCATTTCCGTGGGCTCGCACGAGTCCCCCTTCAAGACCTACAACAACAAGCAGTTGGCGGAGCCCCGGCCCGGCGCCGCCGATGTTCTCATGCATAGTTACAGCCTGCACAAAAATCCGCAGGCCTTGAACGCAGCCATTCAGGAGATGCTGGAAGGCATGCGGCTGATCGGGCCCAACGACCATGTGCTTCACGGGCGGAACCTGGCTTATGAAATGGGTTGTTACAGCTATTTCTACCACCGGCCGGCCTGGCGTATCCTGCAGCAGACGGACGCGCCGGAGGCGGCCAAGGGGCCGATCCGTGAGTTCGCCATGCAGATCGGGGACCGGATGCCGTTCTGCCGCGGCATCGAGCTGGTCAACGGCAACTCCCTGGCCAGCCTCGTGCAGGCGATGCGCTATACCGTCGAAGCGACGCAGGACCCGCTGCAGAAGGATCTGTTCGACACGTATTGGGAACGCTTTTCCACCGGCGGGTTCGGGGATCGCGTGGGCATCGGTCCGTCCGGCGGCGTTCAGGAGGGCTACGGCTACGACCAGCACTACGGCACCTACGTGTTGAGCGGGTGGAGGGCGGGGCTGGCCGATCTGAACGATCCCCGGTTCCGGAAGGCCTACAACGGCGTGCTGAATCTTTACAGTTACATCTACAGCCAGGGCGCCAATGCCGCGCCGTACAGTTCGCGGACCAGAAACGCCGTGGCCCGTTATGACGCCTGGCAGGAGGGGCCGCACGGATGGAAAGGCAAGGGCGGAGCCGATTTCACGGAGTCCGTCAACGGCGCCAATGAATTCTTCGTGGCGCGCCGGGCCGGCTATTATGCCGTCACCTATCACGGCCGGATCACGCCCAGCTGGCTGGGCGAGGGCTTCCACGGGCAGATCGGCTACAGCGGCGGCATCCTGTGCCAGCTGCACATTCCCGGAAAGGGCCAGGTGCTGGCCTCCACGCTGAACGGCGACTATGGCGGCGGAATGCACCCGTCCAACTGGCGCCGGTTCCACCTGCAGTCCATTGTGGGGGAAACCGCGGACGGGCAGCCGCTGGTGACGGCCAACAGCGAACAGCCGGATGCCAGGCTGGACGGAACCACGGTGACCGGTTCGGGCGAGGTGAGGCAGTCGTCGGTGTCCTGCGCCCGCTCCTACGCCTTCGGCCCCTCCGGCATCGTCTGCACGGTGCAGTTGAGCGGCAGCGGCAGCGACCGGGTTTTCGGCATCTACGGCGGCGCCCACGGCCTGCGCGGCCGGATCCGGGAAGCCTATGAGATGATTCCCTACACGGTGGTTTCCGCGCCGGGCGGGCGGGGCAAGCCGCCAGTGGTGAAAACCCGCGTGACGGCGATGGACGCCGCGGGCGGCGCCGCGGTTCTCCTAGGCCCCGAGCCCGTGACCGCCGCGGCGGTGGTGGTGGACCAGCAGGGGTATGGGGTGCGGATCGAGCTGGACAAGCCCCGGCCGGTCAAGCAGGGGGAGAACGACACGATCCTGATCGGGCTGGCCGACCGGGGCGCCGAGCCCGTCGACGCCGGCAGCGTGGCGCTGGCGTATACGCTTGTCCCTTTTTCAGATTCATCCAACGCCCCGGCCGCGGCGCCCGTGGCTCCGCCGCAAGAGGCCCGCTCCCTGCGGGTGCTGCCGGCGCTGAATGGAGTGGAGGCCGTGGCGGAGGCCGTGGCGGGCGGGGAGCCGATCCTGGTGAAGCGGGCGAAGGGGGTGCTGGCCGAAATCCGGATCGCCCTGGCGGGCGGGGACCTGGCCGTGGAGGCGCGGGTCGCGGACCCGAAGCCGGCGGCCGATGAAACGGCCTGGAAGGGCTCCTGCGTGGAGGTGTTCGGGTCGGTTCCCGGCGGCGGGGCGATCGGCCAGATCTTCCTGACGCCCGCGGTTGGCGACAAGCCGGCCCGCGCCTTCGCGGCCAAGGGCGGCAAGCAGGCGGCGGCTCCGGAGGTGCGGCTGGCAGGGGCTCCGGCCGAGGGCGGCTACGTGATCCGGGCGCTGATTCCCTTGTCCGCGCTGGCCCTTGAGGCGAAGGCGGAGCGGATGCTCCTTGAGTTTCAGGTCAATCATCCGGGCCCCGACGGGGGGGTGCACGTGAGCGCGTTCGGCAGCATGCGGGCGTATATGGATGCGTCCCGGTATGGCGTCTTCACCAGGACGAGTGTTCACTAAAGGAGGTACAGATGAAAACAGGACATGACATTTCGAAGCGTCCATCTTTTCTGTGTTGCATGGTGTGCCTTTTCATCGGTTTTATGGGATGGGGGTCCACCGCTTCAGCCCTCGTTCACACGTGGGTCGGGGGAACGGGATTATGGGACGATGCCGCGAAATGGACGAACGGCGTGCCGGCGGCCGGGGGGGAGGCGGTGATCGCCGCCGGGACGGTGACGCTCACCAATCGCAGCGCGGCCCTGGGCACGTTCACGATGACCGGAGGAACCCTGATCTT
>CAYZVY010000009.1:0-6767 GCA_964481675.1 uncultured Verrucomicrobiota bacterium | reverse complement strand
CCAATCGCAGCGCGGCCCTGGGCACGTTCACGATGACCGGAGGAACCCTGATCTTTTCCAACAGCCTGGACGCCTGCCTGGAGGCGGTGGACGCGCTGATCACGGGCGGTACGGTTCGCCATGCCGCCAACTCCGCCACCACGACCAATATCGCCGGGGGATGGCCGGTCGATGGATGCGTCTATTTCCAGTGCACGAATTTTACGTTGCAGGCGCCGGGGATTATTGACGTGAACGAGCGGGGATGGGGGGCGCCCCTGTCGGGCAGTGCGAGCGGGTATGGCCCGGGAGCGGGCGGCACGCGCTCCGGCGGCGGTTACGGGGGGGGCGGCGGCAGTTATGCCAAAACCGGCGGCCGGCCTTATGGTGCGGTCGACGCGCCCGATCAACCCGGCAGTGGCGGGGGGCCCTTCGGGACCGTCAAGGGCGGCTTCGGGGGTGGCCTGGTGCGGATCGAGGCGCAGGGCGGGACGGCGACCCTTAACGGGACCATTCGCGCCAACGGCGGAACCGGTGGCGCCAATGCAGGCGGCGGTTCGGGTGGCGGCATCTTCATTTCCTGCCTGACGCTGGCTGGAACCAACGGCCTGGTCACGGCAAACGGGGGCGACCGCAACGGCACCTCCGGCTCGGCCGGGGGCGGCCGCATCGCGGTGGCCTACGATCCAGCGGCGCAGAGCAGCGCCGTCCCCTGCACGGTGACCTTTTCGGTGCGCCCGGGGGCGTTCACGGTGTATCCCGGCGACCTGGGGACGCTCTGGTTCCCGGACAACGCGCTGCTGCAGGAGACGGTTAAGCATACGGGACAATGGCTGGCTCCGGGCAACGTCTGGATGCCCGCTTCACTGACCGTGACCAATGGATGGATCCGGTTTCCGGCGGCCGGCATGCGCCTGGCCGTGACGGGGGATGTGACCGTGACAGGAACGGGTGCAGGGCTGGAACTCGGTGGCAACTCATTTGTTACAGCCCTGTATCGGGAGGGCATATATATGAACTACGTGATCGTCAGCGACATGACGAATGCCCCCGCCTTGACGGCGGGCGGCGACCTGCTCCTGACGAACGGCGGTTTTGTCCGATTGTATGGCGCCCCCACCAACGGCTCGCCGTGGGGCGCCCTTCTGGCCGTGACGGGAAACATGGTGGTGGCGTCGACTTCCGTGCTATACCTTTTTTCAGATCCTACCAACGGAGGCTCGGTCTGCGTATCCGCCAGCAATGTCACGGTCCTCTCCGGCGGGTCGATCAATGCCAACATGGCGGGTTTCGCTCCCGGGCGGCTCGCGGTTAACGGGGAACAGGGATTCGGCCCCGGCGGGGGGGTGTCGAAGGGGGGCGGGGGATACGGAGGGTTCGGCGGTAACATGAGCGACAACGGGGGCCGGCCCTATGGCGATGCCGGGACGCCGAGGTTTCCGGGCAGCGGGGGGGGGAATGACGGGGTATCGTATTCATCGGGCGCGGGCGGCGGCCTGGTCTGGATCGAGGCGGCCGACCGGATTCGGGTCGATGGCCTCCTGACGGCTAACGGCGGGGACCCGGGGGGGAATGCGGGCGGCGGTTCGGGCGGCGGCATTTACCTGGCCTGCAGGGCCTTCGCCTCGGATGGTGGAACGATCCGGGCCAATGGGGCCAACTCCGACAATGTATCGGGAAGCGGCGGCGGCGGCCGGGTTGCGATTGTGTATGACAGCGGCGAGCAGCAGGCGGTCGATCCGGTTGACGTCAAGCTCCTGGCTTCCGGGGGCACGTTCTCGTATAAAGCCGATCTGGGAACAATATGGCTGCCCGATTCCCGTTTCCTGCGGGAGGAGATGAATGTGGAAGGGCAGTTGAGGGGCTTTTCATCCTGGGCTCCCGGCGGGTTGTCGGTGAGCAACCGGTGGGTGCGCTTTCCGGATGGCTTCGCGCTGACCGTCACCAACGACGTCGTGCTCATCGGCACGAATGCGCTTCTGGATCTCGGCGGCAACCGGCTGTTCGATATCGGGAGTTTCCGGATGGAGAACACGGTAATGACGGGGCTGATCCGTTACAGCGCGGAGATTTCCTCCCTGGCAATCGGAGGCGATCTGGTGCTGACCAACGGCGGGGATATGACGGTTTACGCGGGACCGACAAACCCCATTTCCCCCCATGGCGCCAGCATCACCGTGGGAGGCGTTGCCCGCCTGTATTCCGGCTCCTGGATCTTCCCGGTGTCGGAGCCGACCAATGGCGGTTCGGCGCTCTTTACGCTGGCCAGCCTGTCAGCGGTTTCGGCCAGCGGCTTTAATGCCGATCAATCGGGTTTCGCCGGTGGCGGTGGAACGCGGCAGCCCGGTTACGGGTACGGGGCCGGGGGGTATCAGGGCGGCGGCGGGTATGGCGGTTCGGGGGGCGGCGTCAACGGAGGCGACGCGTATGGGGAGTCGAATGCTCCGGCCTTTCCCGGCAGCGGCGGGGGGCGGGGAAGCGGCACCACCACCTCTTACAACGGGGGGCTGGGCGGCGGGCTGGTCCGCCTGGTCGTGGCGGGGAACATCCTGCTGGACGGTACGCTCACCGCGATCGGCCGCAATGGGGCCGCCAGCGGCGGTTCCGGCGCCGGCTCCGGCGGGGGCATCTACGTCCAATGCCGGAGGCTCGCGGGATCGGGCGTGCTGACCGCCAAGGGCGGGAATGGAGGCGGCGGCGGCAGCGCATCAGGAGGCGGCGGGCAGATTGCCGTCCTGGCGTCATCCCGCGCCGGCTTTACCGGTTCTGCGTCCGCCCCCGCGGGAACCACTTACTATCTGGGAACAACCGGAACCGTGGTGTGGCTGGATCGCAAGCTCCCCGGAACCGTCATGCTGGTGCGCTGATTCGTCCTGTACGGTCTGATGGTGTTTTGCGTATAATAAAAAAAGGCCGTTACATAATGCCGCGACGAAGGTGAAACTGATATGAACCGGAAGCTGGTTGATTTTTGAACATGCGGGATGTTGTCCGATTCGTCTTGTTTTTACCGCATAGTGGGACCATTATGAAAAATAATTGAGCTGCCGTGACAGGTGGCCCACGTTTTGTTTTCGGCTTCGCCCGGCAGGTTCTGTTGTGTCACACTCTCCCCAGGAGAATCGGTTATGACATTAAAATGGTTTATGACGTCCGCCGTGGCGGCGCTCAGCCTGATGGCGGCGTGTTCGCACGCCGCGACCTCCGTGGCGGCGGATGGCGGAAACGCGACCAACGATAGCGCAGGGTACCGGATCCACACATTCACCAGCAGTTCCACCGCCAGCAACTTCGTCGTTACGACCGGCGGCGCCGTTGACGTGCTGGTGGTGGGTGGTGGTGGCGGCGGTGGACAGACCATCGGCGGCGGCGGCGGCGCGGGCGGTTTTGTCCTTAATGAGTCTTATGCCGTTACGGGCGGGACTTACAATGTGTTTGTGGGAACCGGTGGCGCCGGGGCTCCGACAAACGTTCCCTATGTGGCGGGAGGCGGGAATCCCGGCGGAAACTCCATTTTTGACGCCATTATCGCCTTTGGCGGCGGGGGCGGCGGAAACTTCAACAATCTTACTAACGGAGCCGCTTCCGGAGGTTCAGGCGGGGGGATGGGGGCGGGATGGTCGAATCTTGTTTCCGTTGCGGGTACAAGCGGGCAGGGGTTCGCCGGCGGCGTCACGGCCAGCAATCAGAATTCCGGCGCGGGCGGCGGCGGCGCCGGCGGGGTCGGGCAGAACGGTGTGTCGGGCGTGGCGGGCGCGGGCGGCGCCGGAGCGGCCTCGGATCTGTCCGGGTCACTCGTCTACTACGCGGGCGGCGGCGGCGGGGGCGCCCGGAAGCCGAACGGCGGCAGCGGCGGGGCGGGAGGATCGGGAGTCGGCGGCGCGGGCAACACGAATGCCGGCTTCAGCGCCCTGGCCAACACGGGCGGCGGCGGCGGCGGCGGCGGATATGCAAACACGGGCTCCATTCGTTATGCGGGTGGCAACGGCGGCTCCGGCATCGTGATCGTCAGGTATCCCCTGTCGCCGGACATCCAGAATCAACCGGCGACAAACGTGTCCGCCGCATCGGCATGGCTGAACGGCCTCGTCGTGTCGTCCGGCGCGACGCCCATCACCAACATCGACGTCTACTGGGGCCCCGCGGATGGCGGGGACCCGACGAGCGGGCTGTGGGCGGCGACCAATATGCTGGGGGGCGGCCCCTGGTCTCCCGGCGATCCGGTTACGTTCCAGGCCACGGGACTGGTAGGGAATGCGTTTTACTTTTACCGCTACGCGGCCTCGAGTTCCATCGGGACGGGGTGGGCGTCGTCATCCGGGCTATTCCTGGCGGGTGACGTGAGCGTGGCGGGGACGGATCACCTGGCGACACGGACCCCTTTCGGGACTCCGGACACGGGGACGTTGACGATCCAGCGCGATTCTTCCGCGACCAATGAGGCGTTGACCGTGTACTATGCCTGGGGCGGGAGCGCGGTCGAAGGCGCGGATTTCACGCCGTCGCCGGCGGGAGCGAGCGTGACGCTGCCGCCGGGCGTGGCCAGCGCGGACATCACGATCACGGGCGTGTGGAATCCAAGTGGGCCCCAGGGCGGGAAGACCGTGTGGCTGACGCTGCTCTCCGGCCTGTATGGAATCGGATCGCCCGCGAGCAACGATGTGGCCATCGCGGATTACGCCTACACGCCGGGCCTGAATGTCACGACGAATGCCGGCAACTGGACTAACGCCATCTGGAGCCTGGGGCGGCAACCGCTGGCGGGCGATGCCGTGAGGGTGACGAACGCGGTTACGTTGAGCGGGTCGTCGGATTATCTGAGCTCATTCGAGATCACCAACGCCACGCTGACCTTCGCGAATTGGATGACGCAACTGAGGGTGTTGTCGGAGGTGACGCTGCGGAACAACGGCAAGCTGACCTGCGCGGGGCCGTTCTACGAGACCGACATGTCCAACCGCGTGTGGGTGGCCTGTTCCAATCTAACCATTCAAGGCGGCAGCATCGACGTGGGTGCAAGAGGGTATGCCGGTGGCAACGGATTAACATTGGACGGGCAGGGGCAGGGAGGAGGCGCCACGCATCGGGGGGGTGGATACGGAGGCGCGGGGGGCAACGGCGGCGGCGCTCCCTATGGGTCATCGAACGCGCCGGTCGATTGCGGCAGCGGCGGCGGTGGCGCGTTTAACGGCGGCAAAGTGACGGGGTCAGGGGGGGCGGGCGGCGGGGCTGTCTGGATTCAGGCTACAGGCGCGGTGCGCATCAATGGGTCGATCGCCGCCAATGGGGGCACAAAAGGCGGCACATACGGCGCAGGCGGTTCGGGCGGCGGGATCTATATTGAATGTCAGACTTTTTCAGGGACCGGGACGGTTAGCGCGGTCGGGGGGACTGGGTTGATTTTTGCTGGTACAGGGGGCAATGGAGGAGGGGGGCGGATAGCCATCATCTACGATACGAATGCCCAGAGCCGATTGCCGGTCCCTGCTATTCTGTTTTCGACGTCAACGGGAATCGGGGGAGATCAGGTCTATGGCGGTGTCGGAACGCTCTATTTTTCAGACTCGCGTTTCCTGACGGAGACGATTCTTCACACGGGGCAGATTTTTATCCCCGACTTCACCCACTGGGAACCTGATAACCTGCTGATCAGCAATGCCCTTGTTCGCTTTCAGCCGGCAGGATTTCAATTGATGGTCACCAATCAGCTGACGATTTGGGGAATGGGGGCCAACCAGGGGTTGGAGTTGATTGGCGGACCCGTGAACTGTGGCGGCGATGCGGTCGTGAAAGGCGCGTTCCTGAAGCTTTATCGTGGCGGCGGCGTGGGCTCGCAATTCGATTGCGGGGGAGACTTGATGGTTACGAATGGCGGCAACCTCTCCGTCTACGGCGTGGCGACGAACGGATCCCCGACGAATTATGGCGCCGTGATAGGCGTGACGGGCACGTTGACTCTCGCGTCCAGTTCCTGGATCTATTCGTATTCCGACACGACCAATGGCGGCTCGCCGTTCTTCCGGGTGGGCGATCTTAAGATCGACACCGGGTGCGGGTTTAATGCCGTTGGCCTGGGCTATTTAGGCGGTTATGCCCAGACCAGTGCCGGCGCGGGGCCTGGGGGGGCAGACCTTTCCAGTTATGGGGGCGGAGGGTATGGCGGCGCTGGCGGTTTGTCGACCGGAGGAGGAACCTATGGCTCATCCAATGCACCGGTCGATTCCGGCAGTGGCGGCGGGGGGGTTATTGTGGGTGGTATTTCGATGCGGGGAGGCGCTGGCGGAGGCGTTGTCCGTGTCCTGGCAAGCGGCACAATCACGGTCAATGGCACGATCACGGTGAATGGGGGTAATCGGGCCTCAACCTATGCCGGTGGCGGCTCTGGGGGCAGTATTTATCTGATATGCAATCGTTTTGCCGGCTCAGGCGGCTTCCTTTACGCCAATGGAGGATCTGGCCTTGCTTACAATGGGACCAACCCCGGCGGCGGGGGCGGCGGTGGGCGGATTGCCATCCGGCGGAACTCAGACACCGCCCGCGGATCCGTGCTCGCTTTCGCCTATGGAGGGGCGAATGGCATCGGCGGAACCAATGGCGTGGCCGGCACGATCGTCTGGAATACGTTGCCCTTTTCCGGCGCTGTCATCATCGTTCGATAGCGTATTTTCCTGTGTGGAGCACAGGACCCCTATCGTACTCGTACGTCGTACTCGTACGCGTACTCGGTTAGCGCGGGTTCATTGCATGCCTTGACATATGCACAATCTAAGTGCATGATAAGTGTGTTT
>CAYZVY010000008.1:0-42083 GCA_964481675.1 uncultured Verrucomicrobiota bacterium | reverse complement strand
TCATGCCCGCTTCATTGAGCCCGCTCTATGCCCATCCTTAGGCGAGGATCAGGGAGTCCAGCCTTTATTTTATGCGGAAACGTCAACCCGCACCCCCGCCCCATACCCATATCGTCTCAACCAGCGCCTTTTCCAATGCCGCCGTCACGAGGCAGGCCACCACATAAAACCCGAAGATGAACGACGCCCACCAATCCTTCGACATCTGCCCGCGGAACAGCGAAATGATGTCCGGCGTCAGGACAAACAGGAGCGCATCGAAAAATCGGTCCCAGGTTCGAAAGAACAGCCACCCCAACCCCACGAGGGAGGGGATGCACAGCGCCGCGAACGCGATCCATTGCCCGGTTGTCATTTTTGTGTACCCAGATTAAATCATTTTCGCCCGCTTATCCATCTTTTCCTGTTAAATTGCCGGGGCCCTTTTCTGTGGCCGCCCCCGGTGGGGGCGGTAACAGTCCAGGCCTCTGGCTTAAGGCATGGCTTGGCGGTTACGCGGCCACCGGCCGCGTCCACAGTCAGGCATATCCTATGGCCGTACGCCCCATTCCATTCTTCCCTTTCCGCTCCCACCTGTTGCATAATCCAAGGTCACCATGAAAACAGTTCCCCTCCTGTTCGATACGGACATCGGCTCGGACATCGACGATGCGGTCTGCCTCGCCTACCTGCTGCGCCACCCGCGCTGCGAACTCGTGGGAGTCACCACCGTCTCCGGCGAACCGCGCTCCCGCGCGGCCCTGGCCGACGCCGTCTGCCGCGCCGCCGGCCGCTCCGATGTGCCCATTCACGCCGGGAGCGAGGTGGGCATCAACCGCGGCGTCATCCAGCCCGCCTGCCCGCAGGCCGCCATCCTCCCCCGCTTCCCGCACCGCAAGCCCGCCGACTTCGCCCCCTGCACCGCCATCCCGTTCCTGCGCGAGCAGATCCACGCCCGCCCCGGCGAGCTGACCCTGCTGACCGTGGGGCCGCTGACCAACATCGGCCTTCTCTTCACGCTGGATCCGGACATTCCGAAAAAGCTGAAGCGCCTGGTGATGATGGGCGGCAACTTCGGCTGGGCGATCCCCGGCACGCCGGTCGAGTGGAATATCGGGCTCGACCCGATCGCCGCCTCCATCGTGTTCCGCGCGCCCGTTCCGGAACTGGTGGCCATCGGCCTTGACGTCACCACCCAATGCCGCCTGCCCGCGGCCGACTGCATCGCCCGGTTCAACCGGATCGGCGGGCCCCTCGCGGTCGTGGCCGCGGCCACCGAAATCTGGGCCGGCCACGCCGACCACGTCACCTTCCACGACCCGCTCGCGGGCGCGGTCGTCTTCAACCCCGGCCTGTGCCAATACCGGAATGGCCGGGTGGACGTGGAATTGAAAAGCGACCGCCTGGCCGGCGCCACCCTGTTTGACCCGCAAGCCGGGGAGAAGCCGCACCACGTCGCCCACGCGGTGGATGCCCCGGCCTTTTTCGACGACTACTTCACCATCACCTCGGGAACCACGCCATGATCGACGCCAAAACCACCCTCCTGGTCCTCGGCGAGCCCGGCGCTTTCGGCGGCCAGCCGCCGCTATGGAACGAGGCCATGGACGCCATGCCGCCGATCCTTCCGTTCCTGGATACCGCCACGCTCAAGGCCCGGCGGGAAGCGGCCGGCCTGCCGCCCGAACGCGACCGCCTGCTGGCGGCCATGGTGTCCGCCATCGCCGCGGACCGCGCCCTGTCCGCCCTGGCGTGGTACCTGCACTGGCGCGTCTTCGTGGCGCCGCATCACGGCGTGCCGTGGGGTGCCCCTCCGCTCCTCAACCGGTTCGGCGACCAGGCCGGCATCTTCTACCTGCTGCTGGGGCTGGAGTTCGTGCCGGCCCTGAAGGAGTCGCACCGCCGCCGGGGGTATCCGCAGGAGGTGACGGCCCAGACGCTCTTCCAACTCATCGCCTTCGAGCGCAACCACCTGCGGGGCCGCGGCCTGCCCGGCCTCTACGAAAACCAGCTCCCCTGGCTGGCCGTCTACCTGATGGACCCGTATGTCCGCCTCGGCCGCTTCGAATACCAGCTGCATCCCTATGGCGGCGGCGTCCAGGTCTGGCGGCGCGCATCCGACGGCCAGATCCTGGCTCTGGCGGAACAGGGCGCGCGCGTCGACGACGAGGGCAACCTCCTGCCCGCCGGCGCCGCCGCGGAAGAAGGCTGGACCGCCCACCTGACGGAAACGGAAACCGCGGTGACCGGCTTTGCCGTGGATCCCGCCGGCCACATCCTGAAGAAATCGGTCTGCCTGCGCAAAAGCGAATGGACCTGCTGCCTCCGGAAAACAGATACGGTCCTGGACCTGCACATCCCGTCCGGCGGCGGCATGGACTGGGAGCGGATGACCGACAGCTTCCGCCAGGCGCTCGACTTTTTCGCACGCTATCATCCCGCCCAGCCGTTCGCCGCCCTGGTCTGCGGCACCTGGTTCCTGGATCCGCAGCTGGCCGGCCTGGTGCCGCCCGATGCCAACCCGCTCCGGCTGCAGCGGGCCGTTCACCTGTATCCGATCAACGGGGGGCCGGGCGGGCTCTGGTTCGTCTTCCAGCGCGATATCGCGACAACCGCTCCGGCCGACCTGCCGCAGGACACCTCCCTCCGGCGGGCGCTGGCCGGCTTCCTGGCGGCCGGCGGAAAATGGCGGGGCGGCGGCATGTTCATCCTGAAGGACGACATGGCCCACCCGCGCGAAAACCTCTATCGCGACCGGTTCCGCGCGCTCCTGCCCCAATTATAAGATTACGGCGAATCCCATTGGCGGGATTTCATACTGCCGCAGGGCCCTCACCCCTTTTCCTGAAGTCAAACATACACCCATCCCCTATTTAACCGGCCGTGCCGCCGAGTAGAAAATCTTCCAGCGTCACGCCCGCGACCTGGTCCGTTTCAAAGCGGCTGGCGCCGATCACGGTGAGTCGGCCGCCGGGAAAGGACTTGGGAAACCAGGCGAAATCCAGGGGACCCGTCCGACCGCGCTTGACTTCCAGAAACTCCTCCGGGCCCAGCACAAAGTCGATTTCATGATCTCCGCCCTGCCAGTAATGCATGAGTTCCGGCATTTCCTCGCCTCGGATTGCGGCACGACGCCAGCATTCCTGGGCCACGGCCCATTCCATCAAGGCCCCCTGGGCTCCTTCCGGGAGGTTCAGGTAATCGTCCGGCGTGCGGATATGTCGGGGATGCCAAGCCGTACAGGCCAGCAGGTTGGTCATATGAAACTTGCAGGGGCGCCGGCGATTGGAGCGCTTCCGGTCGGCATCCCAGGCAAACGAGGACGACACGCACATCAGGTCCGACAGCATGTCGACATATCCTGCGGCCACCGTGTTGTTCGCCAACCCGGCTTCCCGCGCCAGCTTGGACTGCCCGGCCGGCGTTCCGGCAAAGCGGTATAGGCATTCCAGCACCCCCAGCAGCATCGCCCGGGAGCGTCCGCCGGCGGCAAATTCGCCGTAAATCCAGTCGCGCACCATTTCGATGATATAGTCCGGCAAGCGACCGGTTGCCGCCACGGCGGCACAGGCCGGCGGAGAGCCTCCCGCGATCAGGTAGGCAGGAAGTAACTGGTCCGGCGGCAGCGCCGAGGCGCAAACCCGTTTGAACTCGGCGAACGGCAGCGGGGTGAAAATGTAGGCGGTTCGGCTCAGCTTTCCTTTCCGCCCGGGAAGCCGCTCCGTGCCATGGCGCAGGTCCGCGGCCTTCGAGCCGGTGGTGACCAGCAGGGTTTGACGCAGTTCGCCCGCGTCGAGCAGCGCCTTGAGCGCCTTCGTCCAGTCCTTCACCGCCGTAATCTCGTCAATGAACAGTCGGCGCGCGGATGCCTGGGTTGAAAACATCGGCAACAGCCGGCGGACCTGCTCCGCCAGCGCCTGGCCGTCACGCACCTCATCCCCGTTCAGATAGAAGGCCGAGCCCGCCCCGCACGTGTCCACCGTCTCGCGGATCTGTGACTGCAACCATGTGCTTTTCCCGTATTGGCGTGCCCCGCGGACGAGGATAACGCCTCCTTCGCGGGGCAACGCGTCCAGGCCGAACTGATGCCTGAACACGAACGGTTCTCCCGCCAATTCGTCAAGCTTGGGCAGGACCCCCTGCGAAAACGCGTCCCCTTGCGCCAATTGCTGATTGACCTCATGCGTGTTCATACGCCTTCTCCACGGGCGACCCCGACCCTTCGTCAGTGTCAACGTTTAGAACATTAATATACTCAACGTCCTTAACGTTGGCAACTTAATAGCTTGCTTTACTCTCGCGTGAGAACCCGGGCTACCGGTCGAATAGTTTCAACGTCACGATCTTGTAAGGCCCGACCTCCCATGCCGCTCGGCCGCCGGACACCTTGACCGGCCGGATCGCCTCCTCGTTGAGAGTGGTTTCGACAACCTTCCCGAACGCCGGGGCCAGCGTGAGGCGTGCCTTGGTCTTCCGCCCCTCGTTCTCCCAGAACCGCAGGATCCAGCCGTCGTTCTCCGCCGCCCGCATGAAGGCGCTGACGCGCAGGTTGGCCGGTTCGACCCGGAAAGCCGGCGCCGGGACCGCCCCTTTAGTCCTCTTCTTCAGGATAGCCTCATCCACCAGGATATGCGTCGGATCCGCCTGGTGGGCGATGGGCGGATAAAGGAACGCCGCCGCCTGGGGCATGAACGGCGCACGGACGGCGCGCCCGCCCGCCGAATAGGGCAGGAAGGCGTAGTCGAACGTCTGCACGCCCAGGCACTGCGCGCCGGGAGTCGGAATCGCCGGCGAGGTCGCCCCGGGCCGCGCCTTGAAATTCGACCGGCCCATCCGCCCGTACCCGCGCTGGAGGGTGACCCGAAGGTCAATGCCGTTCCGCCCGGCTTTCGATTCGTATTCATACAGCCCGCGGCAGGCCACCGCCATTCCGCAGCGCCCCTGCTCGACGGCCACCCACTCGCGGAAATGGAAGGTCACGGGCGGCGGCTGCGACCAACCCGTCTTGCCCTCGTCGGGATTCCGCACGGGCCGGCTCAGGATGCCGAAGTGGCCCTGGCTCATGACGCGGTCGCTTTCCAGGCCGGTCGGACACACCAGCCGCAGGCGGTGATCGCAGGCCTGGTTGTCAAACGTCAGCGACACGTCCACGCGGCGCGCGCCGCGGCAAAGGCTTACCTTGGCCACCAGCACCAGATCCACCTTTTCACGAGACCGCTTTTCCCCTTCAAGCCGCCGGGGCACCCGCATCCGGGTGGTGACCTCCAGCATCGCCCGGACCGGTCCGGCTTCAACCAGGCGACACGTGGCCGGGAAATCGGTGCTGCGCAGGACCGGGTTCTTCACCCACGGCTCCGAGAAGTCCCAGGCGTCGCCCCGGTCCGCTTCATCCTCGATGACGCCCAGTCCCGCATACGTCCGGCGCGTGGCCTTGTCATAGACATCCAGAGCCCCGCGCTTGAAGCTCACGCGCAGGTGCTCGTTCTCGATCGACGTGGACGAAAACGTGCCGAGCCGCTTCGGCTTCGACGCCTTGCCGTCCCGCATCCGCAACGTGGCCAGTCCGCCGGCAGGAACCGGGGCCGCCACCAGGACGTGCGCCGGATTGCCATCGGGCCACGCCGGCGCCCAGCTGGCAGTCTTGGAAGGCGTGTCCGCCGCCCAGGGATTGGCCACGACCTGCACCGGCAGGGGCCGATCGCGCTCATCGACGAGGATATGCGTCGCTGGATCGAAGCCGTGCAGCCACGTATCCACGATCGCCGTCTCCCCGTCATTGCCGGCGGGGTTGAAGGCCAGGACGAGTCCACCCGCGCGCTTCTTCTCATCCCGCCGTGCCGCCAAAACAGCCAGCGCCTCGTGGGTCAGGCCGACGGCGATCTGCCGGGCCGCGTTGAAGCGCTGCACCATCTCCTCGTGCACCGGATCGGCGCTGGAGCCGTGGATCCCGTCGTGCGCCTGGTTGAGGAACAGCCAGCGCCACGCCTCCTCCAACAGCCGCGCCGGCCATTCCGCCCCATCGAGGGCCGCCAGGGCGCTGAGGGGTTCGGCATACCGCTCGAGCAGCGCCTCGGAGAGGAAATTCGCCTGCTTGAGATAACTGCGCGTGGTGATGGCGCCCGTCAGGAGCAACATATACTTCCCGCCCCACAGCTCGCCTTTGAAATCCTTCAACCGCGAACCGCGGCGCAGAATGGCGTTCGTCAGATCCTCGCAATTCCCGTGCACGAACTGATACTCGTCCTGCTGCCGGTTGGCGAGGGCCATCAGGTCGGCGATCGTCTCCTGCGCCACGGCGCTGTCATAGCCGTTGGCCAGCGGGATCACGCCGGTGTGGCAGCCGGGCTCGGCCGTTTTCGCGGCCGCCAGGAGGGCCTCCACGCCCTTCTTCATATCCGTTTCGCGCGCGGCATGATGCAAGAACTCGGCCGTCTGTGTAAACTCGCCGAATGCGGCGGCGCGGAAAGCCGGCGGTCCCCAGGCCTTCGTCTTCGCCCCCGCGGCAAGGGCGTTGCAATAGGTATTGCGCAGGTGCACGCCCAGAACGCGCGTCCCGTCGAGGCCAACCCAATGGAACTGGTCGCCCACCGCGTCCGGCCGCTCCGGCATACCCCGCATGAAGATCAGGCTCTTCAGCCCGAAGCCGTCCAGGATCTGCGGCATCTGCGCCGGATGGCCGAAATTGTCGGGCAGGTAGCCGGCCTTCATCACCCGACCGAACTCGCGCGCCCGCCGGTTGCCGTAGCGGCAATTCCGGACAATCGCCTCGGGCCCCGTCAGCCACTCGTCATACTGGGTGTAAAAGGGTCCCACGGAGAGCTTCCCCGACTTGACCAGTTTGCGGATGGCCGGCCCGTTCTCCGGCCTGACCTCCAGGTAGTGGTCGATCGGGGCCACCTGGCCGTCGAAGACAAACGTCTTGAACCCGGATTGCTTCGCAACCGGGTCGATCAGGCGATCCAGCCCCTTCACCAGCCAGAACCGGAAGGACCGGAACGGGAGATACCATTCGATGTCCCAGTGGACATGGGAAAAAACCAATGCCGTTTTTTTCATACTGGCCCTGACACTCCTCATGGTGCCCCAACGGGGAACCTGAACCCCGAACCCTGAACCCTCACGCCCCGGATGCTACCGGCTCTTCCTCTTTTTCAAAGCCCGGGCCATCGGATACTCGTTGCCGAGCAGGTACAGCGGCTTCACGTCCTCTTCGATGGCCGGGAACCGGCCGACGGCCTCATAAAACCGGTTATCGACCCGGTCGTCGTTCATTTTGGACACCTCGCCCAGCAGGATCCGCCCGGCGCCCGGCTCTCCCCAGAATTTGTGGTACTGCCCGGCCGGCAGCGTGATGCTTTCGCCGGGCGTCAGCTTGATCACCGACCCCGCTTTCACCTTGTAGTTACGCCCGTCCAGGGAAACCGCGACCGGCGACGCGGCAAAGCGACCGGCCTTGGTCGCGTTATACACCTTGACCAGCAGGTTGCCGCCCCCGCGGTTGATGATGTCCTCCATCTTCTTCCAGTGGAAGTGATACGGGGTGATCTGCCCCTCGTCGACGAGCAGCAGTTTTTCGGCATAGGGCTTTGTATACTTCTTCATGCTGAAGTTGCCGTTCCGGATGGTGAACAGCAGAAGGCCGATCTGGCGGTAATCGCCGCTTCCAAAGTCGGTGATATCCCAGCCCAGCATGTTGTCCCGGATCTCGTCGAACTCGCGGCCCTTGCGCGTCCACTCGTCCGGGCTCCAGAAAGCAAACGGAGGCAATTTGAAGTTCATCCGGTCGAGGAACTTGACCGCGTCTAGCATGATGGCATTGATTTCAGATCTCTTCATTCGTCTTCCTTCCACTTGACCTGTTCCCTTGGACATTAACCCTTATTGCCGCTTTTCCACAAGCCCGCTTTTATTCCCCTCGGCAAAGTGTTTCAGCCCATAATTGAGCCATTCGCTCCATGCCCGCGGGGCCTGGGTGAACGGGGTCAGCCCCATACCATGTCGCCTTGTCCGTGGAAAAAGCGGCGAAAAAGTCCGGCCCCGCCCGCAGGTTCCGCTCCCGGACCAGGCGGTCGATTTCGGCGATAAAGCCTTTCAGAATCGCCTCGGCCCCGTCGGCGTAATCGTAGCTCGGGCGGGCGAGATAGATGCGCTCGGGCCGGGCCCCGAACTCGGCCACCAGAATCTCCACGATGGCGCCCATGCTTTTGGCGAAGGCGCCGGCCGGCACCTTGGCACGCTCGTCATTGACGCCCAGGTGGATCAGCCAGGTCGCGGGGCGCAGCTGCTCCATGCGCGTGCGCCAGCCGTCCCTGTTTTCGCGCATCATCGCCAGCGTGTCCGCCGCCGTATACCCGCCCCACCCCTCGTTGGCTATGAAAACAGGCTGTTTCCACGCCGCCGCGAGGGCGTCGTTCAAGGCCGGCAGCCAGCTCTGATAGCAGTTGATGGACGGATTATACCGGTGCGAAGTGGGCGCGAACTGCGGAAAATTGCGGCCATCGCGCGAAACCGCGGAGGCGGGAAAGTCCGCCGCCTTCAGCTCCAGCGACTCCTGTTTGAAACCGAGCCCCAGGTAGCCTTCGGTCAGGCTGTCGCCCACGGCCGCCAGCACGGCGCCCACGCCGATCCGGTTGAACGCCTGGCGCCGCACGAGGCGGCCCGCCGGATCCTGCAACTCAACGGCCAGCGTGTATTCCCCCGGCGCCAGATCGCGGAAAACCGCCTCCGGCCGCTCCGCCGTGAACGGAACCGGAAGGGCGCCCTCGCGGCCACCCGGGCCGCGCAAGATCGCCACGCCCCGGACCGCCGCCGGCCCGATCCCGGCCAGCCGCACCTGCAGCGTGCGATCGGACTGGATGTATGGCAGCGTGTAATGCCCTTGCACGTCGGCCACGGTCAGCCAGGCCGTGGAGACATCCGGGCCTCCGGCACAGGATACGGTCAAAACCCCCATCGTCGCCTGCTCCTTGCCCTATAATAAACATTCTTTCGCGGTCGCCAGTCCTGTCCGTTATTCGACGCGCGCTTCGTCGGGCCCTGTCCGCCACGCATCAGCGGCGCGTCGGATCAAGCACCTTGAGGCCTTTGAAATAGTCGCGCCAATATCCCCGGTCACGGGCCAGAAGCCGATCCGCATGGGTCTGGGCGTGGGCGCCAATAAGAAAATCGGGAACCACCCGGCCTTCCTTCCCGCCCCGTTTCAGATAGGCCGCGAAATGACGGCCGGCCAGGAGGGCGCAAACTTGCGAAGACGGAACGAACTGCACCTGCCAATCGGACAGGAACAGGTCCAGGGAATCCGGGCCGGTGAAAGCCGGCCGGATCTCCGCCAGCACGCACTCGCACACCACAAGCTGCCCTTCCGCGGACGCCCGGCGGAGAAGGTTTTCCGACGCATCCGCATGACGCGCGTCTTCGGTGAGAACGTCCAGGATGATTGAACTGTCGAGCGCCGAGATCATCCCCGCACCCGGGCCAGATAGGCGTCGACGCCCAGGGCGCCAGGCAGCCGGCCTTTTCCCCTCCACTTCCTGAAGACATCCTCGGACACGCGCTTGCTTCCCACCAGCTTGCCCCCCACGGCCTCGAAGTCGATGACGGTGCCGGGCCGCAACCCCAGCCGGTCC
The DNA here is from genome assembly GCA_964481675.1 of uncultured Verrucomicrobiota bacterium. Lineage (GTDB taxonomy): Bacteria > Verrucomicrobiota > Kiritimatiellia > CAIKKV01 > CAIKKV01 > CAIKKV01. The sequence continues at coordinate 32,478 of CAYZVY010000008.1, read as the reverse complement.
CGGCATGCCTTGGGCACCGTGATCTGCCCTTTTTCCGAAATGGTCGCTTTCATACTTTAAAAGTATGTTTTCTTACCTGAAATGTCAATCTTGCCTGTTGGCGAGGACAACGCTGCCTGAAAAGCCCTTGGGCACGTTCACGACTAAGGCGCCCGGGCCCGTGCGGGGACCGAGCGTGACGCCCCGGGGAGCCTCCTTAAGCTTCCAGTCGCCGGGAGCGGACAGGCTGAACGCGCCGCCATCGGAGCCCCCGGGCAGGGACAAGACCAGCGCATCGGCCTTGACGCTCAGCGCCGCGGCGCCGGGTCCGGCCAGGCGGAAGTCCTTGAAAGCCACTTCTCCAGCCGCCCCGAGCGTGAGGATCGTCGCCGCCGGCCGCTGCTGCACCGTGCCCGCCGTCCCCTTGAAGCTCACGCCCTCCGCGGCAGGGGCCGCTTCCGTCGTCGCAAGGAAGGCGTAGTCCGTGCCGAATCCGCCCGCGATTTTCAGGATCGCGCCTTCCGCATGCTTGCTGAAAGCCGGCGCCGCCTCGCCGCGCGGGCGCGGGAAGATCGCCACATAATACGCTCCATCGCCGGGCTGCTGCAGGTGGAGCAGATCCTGGTATTCGGGCACATTCCTGTAGTCGGAACCGCCATACCGCAGCGTGTGGCGCGGGGTGGCCGCCGGGTTGGCGACGAAATACTCCACGTCCATGTCGAACTGGCCGACGGCGGTGTACCGGTCGCCGGCGGGCAGCTCGCGGGCGGGCATCAGCGTGGGCCCCGGCTTGTCGGCCAGGAACGCGTTCAGGTCCCTGACCTGATCCGGTGTTCCTATTTTTTCGGAAAGCGTCCAGAACTGCCAGGCCGTGGGCTGCCCGCCCGCCGTCGTGTCCCGCACGACCATGTAGGCGGGGCCCGCGGGATCGGGATCCTTGAGGAACAGGACCTGCCGGGTCCAGACGAGGTTGGTGCCCGTGGCGGCCGTCACGCGCGGATAGGCCGGCGGCGCGATGGCGGGGAACCAGTCGCGGTCATCCACCGTGGTGTGGGTAAAGGTGGAGCGCACATAGTCGGCCGACGGCTGGAGCGCGGCGGCCTCGGGTTCGGTCCGGGTGTAGTGGCCGAAGGGCCCCTTGGAGTCATTGGCGTCGCCCCAGTTGCGGGCCAGGCGCACGCCGTCGCGGAGCAGCTCGTGCCTGACTTTGTAACCTGTTTCCATGTTGAAGCAGGTGCTCACCGGCTTACCGCGGCCGAACCACTGCGAAAACCCGCCGATGCCCGGAGTCCAGATGTCCAGGTTCCGGTGCGAATCCGTGTGGGAGAGGAAAATGAGGAAGCTCTCCTGCGGGGTGTTGAAGCCGGCCCGGAAAAAGACGCCGAGGTTGGGAAACAGGTCCGTCGTCCAGGCCGGGGCCTGGGCCGGGAGCCGGCGGTCCTGGTAGTAGGGCTCGAATCCGCCGAGCCGGCCGTCGGCGATGAACACCGGATACCCCAGCTCCGCCCAGGTCCATTGCATGATCTTCGAAAAGGCGGGGTCGGACGTGGCCGTCATCCGCGCGGCGACGCCGAAGACGGCGTTATTGTCGCCGCTGGTTCCCCGGCCCCAGGCCCCGCTGGCGCGCTGGTTGCCGCGCTGCGGATCGCGCGGCGTCTGGGTCCGGGCGAAATAGAGCAGCAGCTTCTTGAGGCGCGGGTCGTTGGTGAAGTCGCGGAAGCCGGCGCGCCGGGCGGCAATCGCATAGACGACGAGGGGCTCCAGGGAAACATAGCCGTAGTGGGAGCCCTCGGGAATCCATTCGCCGTTGGGGCCCACCTCGTCGGCCAGCCACTTGTCCTCCCACCGGCTCGCCAGGTCGGCCCACGTCTTCGCCATGGGATGGTCGCGGAGCGCGGCGGCCAGGACCCCGAGAGAAAGATAATAGGAACAGCTCATGTTGGGGTTGCCGGAGTGATACCCGCGCTCGATGTCCCAGGTCTGCGCGTCCGCCATCTGGTAGGCCAGGCAGGCCATCCGGGCGCGGAACAGCGCGCGCTCGGCGGGAGACAGCAGGCCGGAGTCGACCGCGGCATCATACATGGAGGCGGTCCGGATGGCGTTGCGCATCACGTCGAAATTCCCCTCCAGGGCGAGAAAGCCGCGGACCGCCTTGAGCGCGGCGTCCGCCTCGGCCGGGGTGCGCTGGCCGGCGGGCTTCCGGAGGAGAAGGAGGATGCCGGCGGCATCGTTCCGGCTCGAAATCGCCTGCATGAGGTCGGCGTCCCCCCCGGCGCGAGCCCAGGCATCATCAATGGCGGCCTGATCGACATAGAGGCGGGGATGGGGCTGCCGGGGATCCGCGGGCCAGTCGAGAACCCTGTCCTTGACGCGGTCCAGCCTGTCGCCCACAACCGGCGCGCCGGCGCTGACCGACCAGCGCCGGCCGCCCTTCGCGAACGAGGCCTTGAGCGTCACCGTGCCGTCGGCGCCGTACGTCATCGGAATCCGTTTGCGTTTCCAGTTCTCCCAGGACAGCGTGACCATGTCCAGGTTCCAGGATGTGAACCCGCCATAGGTCATCGGCGCGACGACGTCCGCCCAGGCGGCCGGGTCGCGCGAAGCCACGCGCAGGTCCGCTCCGCCCTCGCCGGCGAGTTTGACGGCCCACGAGCCTTCCGGGAAGATATTGGCCACGCTGGTGTCCGGGCTGAGCCAGGTGAAGGGCGCGTCCCCCGGCGCCAGCGGGGCCGTGCGGTCCGCCTTCGACCACTGCCCGTACCCCTGCAGCGACACCGCCTGCCTGACGCCCGGCACCGGCGGGAGGCGGAATTCGAACCCCAGCCCGGGGCTGTCCTGCGTCGCCGCCATGTCCCAGCGGACCGCGCTGTCGCCCGCCCGGACCGTGGCCGCCAGCGTCACCACATGGCTGTCGGCCAGCGCAATCGTCGTCAAAACCCGCGCGAAGACCGGGCCGGCGTCCGTCAGGACCGACGACCACGCGACAACCGGCGCCTCGCCATACAAGCGACTGCCGCCCGCCCAGCCGCCCAAGCCGTCCAGTCGCATCGCCTGGAAGGGGCCGGGAATATCCTTCAGCGGGACCGGCTGGTCATAGCGCTTTCCGCCGAGGGGGAGTCGGACCCCACAGCGGGTGGTGGTGATTTCCACGCGATCCTTTTCCGCGCTGACCGCCAGGTCGGAGGCCGGGCCGGCGGCTGGCGCTGCGGCCTTACCGTAGGAAAGCGTGTAGGTTTGCGTGCCCAGGGGCTCGAGCGCCTTCACCACAAACGTCACCCGTGCCGATTTGACAAAAGGCGTGCCGGGCCAGGCTTCCACGTCGGCCAGCTGGACGGGCAACGGCCCGTCCGGCCCGGCGAGCGCCACGGACCCGGGCGCGCACGCGCCCTTGGCGGCCTCAAACGGATACGTCACCCGCTCGTTCGTATAAGACCGGCCCGTGTATTCCTTCAAAACCATTGTCGTTACCCCCGCCTGCGCAACATGCAGGTATAGAGCCAACACCGCCATGGATCCGATACTCTTATTCATGACGCCCCTTCTCCCGGCATTCAAGCTGTTTTTCTTCTCACGGAGGCTGGCCCTCCGTACAGATTGTCTAACCGTATCATACTACAGTATTTCAACGCCAGCGCCATGGCCGTAAATCGCTATGGGATGGACAAAACTCGCTTTTGGCCGCCGGGCTGTCAATTCCGCTTTGCATATAGGGGAGCAATCGATACAATAACCGTTTTCGTTCAGGTTCAAAAGGAGCGTTGTTTTGGCGGATTCGAAAGGACCATCCCAGCCGGGCGGATTGACGTTCCGTTCGATCGCGGTTTCCCTGGCGGCCCTGCTGCTCATGGGAATCTGGATTGAATACGTGGAACGGTTCAGCACCACGGGGGGGCCCCTGGCGGAAAACTCGCCGCCCAACAGCGCCGTCGGAATCATCCTGCTGATCCTGGCCATTGGCGCCGGGCTCTACCGCTTCCGCCGCGCCCTCCGCCTCCACTCCCGCGAACTGGTGGTCGTGTATGCCGCCCTCGTCGTGGCCTCGCCCCTGATGTCCCAGGGCCTGTGGGGCCGCCTGGTGGGGCTCACCATGGCCATTCCGAACAACCAGGACTTCAAATCCTACACCAGCCTGCCTCCCCAGCTCTGGCCCCACGGGGAAAACCTGGCCGCGCCCGCGACCTCCCCCGGCGGCATCATCGCGCTTCAGCAGGACACGAACAACCCCGCCGTCCCCGCCGCCTTCGCCTTCACCATCGACCGGTTCGACGCCGCCGGCCGCGAACGCCTGGTGCCGGGGGAATCCTTCCTGTTCACCGCGCTCGTCAAAACCGAAAACCTCCAGAAAAACTCCTCCTATTTCGTCACGGTGCAGGCGGATTCCGGGCCCGTCCGCCCCGTGCTCACGCTCACCGCCCCCACCCACCCCTCGCTGGCCCTGCCCGACGGCTACGAGCGGATCGGGGCCAGCCCGCTGATCGTGCCGGCCACCCTGGACAAGGCGCTTCACTTCACCGTCGGCCTCAACGGGCCGGGCCGGCTGCTGGTCCGCAACATCGACTTCTTCAACGTGGAAAGCGTGGAAGGGCTCTACGCCGGCCGCAAAATCGTCCGCGAAAGCGAGCTGGCCAACCTGGGCCCCGGGGAGCGCAACTTCACCCTGGTGAAGCCGGACCGGATGCTGTCGCCCCGCGGCCTGAAATACCTGCTCACCGGCTTCATTCCGATGCGAGACTGGGTCAAGCCGCTGTGCGCCTGGTCCTTCCTGGTCATCGCGCTGTTCGCCGGCTTCTACGGCCTCAACCTGTTCATGCGCAAGCAGTGGGCCGAGCATGAACGCTTCTCCTTCCCGCTCCTCATCGTCCCCCGCCACCTGTTCACGGAGACGCTCGGCCCCGACGGCACGGTGGTGGTGCCCCTCTTCCGGAACCGGATCATGTGGCTGGGCTTCGCCTTTACGCTTCCCCTCCTGATTCTCAAGGGCCTGCACTTCTACAACCCGGCCATCCCTTCGCCGGAAATTGAATCCACGCCCCTGGCCCCCTTCGTCACCAGCCCCATCGCCAAGGCCTACCTCCAGAACATCAGCATCGGCAACCTCTGGTTCTCCACCCTGTCGATCGCCCTGCTGGTGGAAACCAACATCCTGTTCTCGCTCTGGTCCTTTTTCCTCCTGTTCCAGCTCTGGAACCTGTTCGGGCGGGCGTTCAACCTCAACCGTATCCCCGGCTACCCCTGGAACGACCAGCAGACCATGGGCTCCTACATCGGCTACGCCCTGGCGGCGCTTTTCGTCGCCCGCCGCCATCTGCGTGACGCCTTCCGCGCCGTCATCCGGGGCGGCAGCGACGCCGGCCAGTACCGCCTGGCGCTGGCGCTGGTAGCCGCCTCGCTCGCCGGCCTCGCCCTCTGGGGCGCCTGGGTCCGCATGGGCTGGCTGCCCAGCCTCCTGTTCTTCGGCTACATGCTCGTGCTCGGCTTCTCGGCCAGCAAGATCCGCGCGGAGTGCGGCGCGGCCTTCGGCTACATCACCCCCTACGTCGGCATGCAGTTCGCCGGCGCGCTCGGGGGGTTCGCCCTCTTCGGCCCCACCGGCATGCTCGTGGCCACCATCGCCAGCGGGTTCATGACCACCGCCTGCTTCCTGTTCATCGCCCCCGTCCAGCTGGAAATGATGGAGCTCGGCCGCCAGATGGACGTGCGGCCCCGCGACATCGGCGCGGGCCTCGCGCTGGGCCTCCTGGGCGGGCTCGTCATCGGCGGCTTTGTCCTGCTCTGCTGGGCCTACGGCTACGGCGCCAACAACATGCCGCTCCCCTGGTTCTGCCAGCAGAACTGGTACTTCAACCACTTCCGCACCGCCGAGGCCGCCGCCGACCGCGCCTTCCAGGCCGGCACGCTCCTCTCCATCCCCGAAACGCGCATGCTCGACGTGGCCCATAACGTCGACGCCAAGGGCCTGGGCATCGGCGCGGCCATCACCCTGCTCCTCGCCTGGATGCGCACCCAGTTCATGTGGTTCCCCCTCCACCCCATCGGCTACATCCTCTCCTCCACCTACTTCATGGCCGGCCAGTGGTTCACCATCCTCGTCGCCTGGGCCATCCGCTCCCTCGTCTTCCGCATCGGCGGCGCCCAGACCATCCGCAAGGGGCTCGTCCCCTTCTGCGTCGGCATGTTCCTCGCCTCCGTCTTCTCCGTCATCCTCTTCACGATCCTGGGCCTCATCCTGCGCAGCCAGGGCATCACGGACGTCTACACCACCCTGCCATGAAAAACGGAAACCGCCATCTTCCGTCCTGGCTCGACCACCTCGCGGTGGCCGCCCTCTTCGGCGTGATCGCCCTCGCCGGCCTCGCCGTCTTCGTCCTGGTCATGGAGCCGGACTCGCGCCAGCCCACCCCCCCGTTCACCGCCCGCTATTCCGAGGAGCCGCTCGAGCGCGCCCTCGCCGCCGGCTCCATCACCGGCCAGCTCGACCGCATCCGCGCCGCCGGCGAAGCGCCGGGCGAGCGCGCCATCGGCCGGTTCACCGGCAGCCCCGGGTTCTACCGGACCGAGCAGCTCATCCTCGCCGCCTTCCGCGAGGCGGGCCTCGACATCCAGACCCAGGAGTTCCGGGCCGTCGTTCCCGTCACGGACGGCTGCGACATCCTCGACGAAACCGGCGCCCCCCTCCCCGGCGTCACCCTCTTCCCCGTCCAGCCCTCGGGCCTCACCCCCCTCGCGCTGCCTCCCGAAGGCCTGTCCGGCGAGCTGCTCATCGCCGAAAACACCGACCTGATGCACCTGACCGGGCACCCGCCCTCCAACACGATCGTCGCCACCTACCTCGACTCCGCCAGCGGCTGGCCGGTTCTCGCCTCGGTGGGGACCCGGGCGCTGCTGGTGATGGAGGACGACCTCGCCCGCCAGCTGCGCTCCAATCCCGATGTGCCGGGGAACTGGGACGGGCTGGTGAGCGGCGACGAGATCACCTTCCCCCGGTTCCTGGTGCGGGGCTCGCTCGAGCCCTATGCGGGCCGGCGCCTGACCCTCCGCTGCCGCGTCCGCTGGGAGGAAAAGCCCGTCCGCAACCTGGTCGGCGTGCTCAGGGGGGGCGGCTCCAACACGGAAGCGCTGGTCGTCAGCGCCTACTACGACAGCTCCTCCCTGGTGCCCGAAGCGGCGCCCGGCGCCGAGCAGGCGGTCCCCCTGGCCGTTCTGCTGGAAACCCTGCGCGGCCTCGCCCCCTACCGCGGCGCCCTCAACCGCGACGTCATCTTCATCGCCACCGCCGCCCACGCCCAGGCGCTGGGGGGCGTCTCCCGCCTCATGGAGGCCGTCGAGCTCTTCTCCAGGGGGCGCGGCGATTACCAGTCTCCCGAGGCGGTCCGGTCCGAAATCAAAAACACCCTGGCGATGGCCGAACGCGGCCTCGCCCTGCTGGCGGATCCGGACGCGGCGGCCGCCTGGGCCGGGCTGGACGACGACTTCAAGGCCTGGTTCGGAAAACGGATCACCGCCGCGGCGGGAGAGCTCAACCTGGTGTTCAAGGCCCGGGCGCTGGAGAGGCGGCTGGCCTACCAGCGCGCCGGCAACCCCGTGTTCCGGCCGGGCTTCGAGCCCCTGCTCGCCACCGACGAGGAGCGCAAGAGCCCCGCGAACCGCCACCCCCTTTTCGAGGCCCTGTACAACGCCCAGCAGCTCGAAAACAAGTCGGCCGGCCTCATGGGGCTGCCCTTCGACCAGTTCCTGGCGAAGCCGGAATACGAGGCGTGGGACTTCCGGGGCCGGCTCGGGGACCTGCTCGGGCGGATCGCCGGTCAGGCGCGGCAGCAGGAAAAGGAGCAGGAGGATACCGAGGCGGTGCGCCGCCTGCTCGAGCGGTACGCCCGCACGCTCGTCATCAACCTCGAGCTGAATTCGGGAGGGGCGCGGCAGTTCCCGAACCTGTCGCTCGCGAGCGGCATCCTCACCATCGGATCCGACGCCGAACCCCAGGTGTCCCTGCTCGCCAACGCCGTCGCCGACCGGATCCCGCTGACCACCAACGGCACGCCCGCCTTCTCCGTTTTCAACTGGGGCACCCGCGATTGCGCCGGGTCCCGCGAAAAACCAAACCCGCACAAATCCGAGCGGGTCCTGGTCGAGTCGGGGCCCTGGATCCTGTGCGGGCGGCTCGCCTTCAGCGTGTTCAACGCCGAATTCAAGCCCGCTAAAACGGGAACACCCGAGGACACGTTCAATGCCCTTTCCAACGGCGTGCTCCGGGCGCAGATGCCCGTGCTGGCCAGGACCCTCCTGGGCCTCGCCCAGGGGCAGGTGCCCTTCAAGCCCATACGCTGGGACCGCCGCAACCGCATCATGACCTTCCGGGGCACGGTCTACGGCAGCGCTGGCGCCCAGACCCTGACGCCCAGCCACCCCATGGGCGACCAGACGTTTGTGCGCCTGTTCACCCGGAATTACCTGCCTGAAACCCAGACGCGCGGCGTCTCCCTCGCCCCGCTGCTGAAAGCCGATGCCTTCGGCCGGTACGAGCGCAAGCTCGTTTTCGGCATGGTCTCCGACTACGGCTGGGGAACCGCCCTGGTCGCCGACGCCGCCCGCTTCGACACCAACGGTATCATCGCCTATTTCAAGAACGCATCGAAGGGCGGGCAGTCCGTTTTCAAGAACGAAACCATTGCCATCGGCGACCTGGCCGCCTCCGGCGGAAAAGTCCCCAAGCCTGTCCAGATCGCCCTGTTCCGGTGCAGCCGGGTCGAACAGTACGACTGGAGCAATCCGCAGACGATGAAGTCGTTCCAGCGGATGAACTACATCGCCAAGCAGGGCCTGACCGAACCGCCAAACAACCGCTTCGACCACTACAGCACCTTCCTCGACCCCGACTTCACGTTCTACCTCGGCCTCATGGACGGGTCGGCCGAGAACAAGGAAGTGCAGGTGTATCGCGCCTTCATGCTGAACGCGAACCCGGCCGTCCCGCCGGGGCCGGCTGAGCCCGAGATCCAGGGCCGGGGCTATCTCGCCGCCGACACGCCCGCCATCTCCTTCGCCCACGTGGATGCGGCCGAATCCATGCTCCGCACGAACGAAAAACGGCTCCGCCTCCAGCGCGTGCACGGCATGGCCGACGAACTGATGATCGACTTCCACAGCCGCGGCCGCGACTGGCTCGAAACGGCCCGAAAGAAAATAACGGAAAACGATCCCCTTGGCGCCGTGCTGGCGGCCGATACCAGCCTGGCCTACGCCACCAACAACCACCCCGTCATCCGCAGCCGCATCACGCACGCCATCATCGGGATCCTCTGGTACCTGGGACTCCTCGTGCCGTTCGTCTTCTTCTTCGAAAAACTGGTCTTCGGCTTCACCGACGTCCGCAAGCAGCTCCTCGCCGGCGGCCTCATCTTCCTCGTCGTGTTCGGCCTGCTGCGGTTTTTCCATCCGGCGTTCCAGATGGTCCGCTCCTCCATGATGATCCTGATCGGCTTCGTCATCCTGCTGCTCTCCCTCCTCGTCATCCTGATGGTCGGCGGGAAGTTCGGCCAGAACATCCGCGACCTGCGCAAGCGCGAGGGCGCCATCGAGGGGGCCGACATCAACCGCGGCGGCGTCATCGGCACCGCCTTCATGCTGGGCCTCAACAACATGCGCCGCCGCAAGGTCCGCACCGGGCTCACCTCGGTCACGCTCATTCTCATCACGTTCGTCATGATCTGCTTCACCTCGGTCTCCTCAGACCTGGTGAACGTGGAATACGTGACCGGCCGCTCGCCCTGGAACGGCATCCTCCTGCAGAACACCGATTTCACCCCGCTCAACAGCTCGGAAATCTCCACCATCCAGCAGCTCTACGGCCGGAAGTTCCCCGTCACCACCCGGGCCTGGTTCACCGGCCTGACCGGCTCGGGCCGCCTGCAGAACGCCGAGATCCTGGTGGACCGCGAATACACCGTGAACGGACAGACCCTCCGGAAGCGCACCCGCCTGGCGGCCGCCATCCGCATGGACTGGCGCGAGCCCTCGTTCTCCGGCGTCGACCGCTACCTGCTCACGCAGAAAACCTGGTTCCCCCGCCCGCCCATGACCCGGGAGGAACGCAAGGACGCGTTCGAGAAAAAACTCGTGACCAAACGCCGGGTCATCCTGCCCGACCTGGCCGCGCGCGAGCTCGAGTTGACAGCGGAAGAGGTCAATGCCGGCGGCGCAATGATCTCCATCCGGGGCGACCTCTACGAAGTGACGGGCATCATCGACTCGGCCCGCCTCCAGGCGCATCTCGACATCGACGGCCGCAGCCTCCTGCCCTATGACCTGAACGCCGTGCAGACGTTGGGGCGCAACACCTCGGGCTCGCTGATCGTGCCGCAGGACACCCCGCGCCTGCCGGGCGCGCAGGTCATGATCGTCAACCAGGCGCTGCCCCGGACGGACCAGGACGGAGAGGTCCTGATCTCCTGCGGGATCCTCTTCCCGCGGGAAAGCTACGTGATGGACACCCGCCAGCCGCCCCTGCCGCCGCTGGGCTTCCGCGAGCAGCGCCGGGTGGTGATGGACTATCTCGAGCGACTCGGGCAGAGCGCCAGCTACGCGATCGACGGCACCGCCTATTTCGGTTCCCGCACGCGGGCCCGGACGTTCGCCGGCCTCCTCGAGCTCCTGATCCCGATCCTCATCGCCTCGCTCACCGTCTTCAACACCATGCGCAGCTCGGTCTACGAGCGCAAGGACGAGATCTACGTCTACAACGCGGTGGGCATCGCGCCCAGCCACGTGTTCTTCATGTTCATGGCCGAGGCCTCGGTCTACGCCGTCGTGGGCGCGATGATGGGCTACCTGCTCAGCCAGGCCACCGGCCGCGTGCTGAGCGCCCTCCATTTCACGGGCGGCCTGAACATGAGCTACAGCTCCATCGAAACCATCTACGCCTCGCTCGCGATCGTGGCGGCCGTCATGCTCTCCACCCTCATCCCCGCCCGCAGCGCCGCGCGCCTCGCGTCGCCCTCCGGCAAGACGGATTGGGCCATCCCCGCCGCCGAGGGCGACGTCATGTGCTTCAACCTCCCCTTCACCTTCACCCCGCACGACCGGGTGGCGGTCATCTCCTATTTCAACCGGTGGCTCGACTCCAACGGCGAGGGCGGCTCCGGCCCCTTCTTCTGCGCCCCGCCCGAGCCGACCCTCGAGCGGGCCGGTGGAACGGCCGGCCTCATCCCGGGCATCACCACCACCGTCTGGCTCAAGCCCTTCGACCTGGGCGTCTCGCAGCGCCTGGAAATCACGCTGCCGGTCGACCCGCGAACCGGCGAATTCATCGCCACCATCCGCCTCGTCCGGCTGAGCGGCTCGTCCGCCGCCTGGGACCGCGCGGTCTCCCCCTTCCTCGCCGTGTTGCGCAAGCAGTTCCTGACCTGGCGCGCCGCCCGCCCCGATGAGCGGGCCGACATGTACCAGGAGGCGACGGAGCTGCTGACGAACTGCCCGATCAAGGAGAACCCCGCATGACCGAAGTCAACAAGAGGGTCAGCGGCGACAAGGAACTGGAGCTCTACCGGTCCCTGCTCGAGGAGCCGACCGAGTTCAAGAACGGCTTCACCTGGGTCACCGTGGCCGGCGCGTTTTTCTGCGGCCTGCTGATGATGCCCGGCACCATCTACCTCAGCCTCATCACGGGCGGCGGCATCGCCGCCTCGTGGGTGACCCTCATCATCTTCTCCGAGGTCACGCGCCGGGCCATGAAGTCGCTGAGCCGGCAGGAGCTCGTGGTCCTGCTCTCGGTGGCCGGGGTGATGTCCACGGGCGGCCCCGTGGCCGACCTGATCTGGCGGCAGTACCTGATCCGCTCCGACGCGGTGCGCGACATGGGGCTGCTCGGCCAGTTCCCCTCCTGGTATGCGCCCCAGCCCGGCAGCGAGGCGCTCCTGGCGCGCAACCTGTTCCATGCCGACTGGATCATGCCCATCGTCCTGATGATCTTCCTGTCGGTCATCGGCACGCTGCGCAGCTTCACCCTCGGCTATTTCTTCTTCCGCATCACGTCCGACATCGAGCGGCTCCCCTTCCCCTTCGCCTCGGTCCACGCGCAGGGCGCCATGGCGCTCTCGGAGGCCGGCGAAAAGAAGGCCACCTGGAAATGGAAGGTCTTCTCCCTCGGCGCCTTCCTCGGCCTGGGCTTCGCCGCCGTCCAGATCGGCATTCCCCTGCTGACCGGCGCCTTCCTGACCAAGCCCGTCATGCTCATCCCCCTGCCGTGGTACGACATGACCACGCTCACGGAATCGGTCCTGCCCGCCACGCCCTTCGGCATGGTCATCGACCTCGGGCTGGTGCTCACCGGCATGCTGATCCCCTTCTCGGCCGTCATCGGCACCGCCTCCGGCATCCTCCTGACCCTGGTCATGAACCCGCTGCTCCACAAGTTCGGCGTGCTCACCCGCTGGCAGCCGGGCATGGACACCATCTCCACCACCTTCAACAACTCGCTCGACTTCTGGATGAGCTTCTCGCTGGGCGTCACCTTCGGCATCGCCGCCATCTCCATCTTCCAGACCGTGCGCGACTTCATCCGCAACATGAAACGCATCCGCAAGGAGCGCCTCGAAAAGGCGGGCACCACCGCCCGGGTCGAAAAGCTCTGGGACACGCCCGCCGGCCGCGGCGACTTCTCCCCCTGGCTCGCCGTCGCCCTCTATGTCTTCGGCTCGCTGCTGGTGATCTGGGTCTGCCACCTGCTCGTGCCCCGGTTCCCCGTCTACTTCCTCTTCCTGTTCACCCTCCTCTACACCCCCCTGATGTCCTATGTGGACGCCCGCCTCTCGGGCATCTGCGGCCTCACGGTGGACATCCCCCTCGTCAAGGAGGCCGCCATCATCCTCTCGGGCTACAAGGGCATCGACATCTGGCTGGCCCCCATCCCGGTGGGCCAGTACGCGGGGCAGGTGTCCGGGTTCCGGTCGACCGAACTGACCGGCACGAACTTCTTCTCCAGCATCAAGTCCTACGCGCTCACCATGCCGCTGGGCTTCCTCCTGAGCTTCCTCTTCTGGGCCTTCATCTGGAAGTCGGGCGCCATCCCCTCGGACCTCTACCCCTACGCCCAGAAGATGTGGGAGCTGAACGCCAAGAACACGGTGCTGCTCTTCTCGTCCACCCTGCCGACCGAGGGCGTGAAGCCGCTCTTCTTCCAGGCCCTTCACCCTGCGGTCATGGGCGGCGCCTTCTCCTTCTCGCTCATCGCCTATTTCCTCCTTTCAGCCTTCAGCCTGCCGGTGATGGCGGTCTACGGGTTCGTGCAGAGCGTCGGCGCCATGCCCCACTCGTTCATGCTCATCATCGTCGGCGCGCTGATCGGCAAATTCTATTTCCGGAAAAAGTTCGGCGAAAAACACTTTCTGCAGATGGTGCCGGTGCTCCTGGCGGGGTACGGGACCGGCGTGGGACTCGTGGCGCTCATCGGCGTGGCGATCAACCTGATCGTCAGCGCCGTCTCGGGGGCCCCCTTTTAGGAAAGGCACATGGAACAGATCGGAAGACAGGTCAAATTGCCGCTCGGGCGCGCGCTCCAGATCGCCGTCCAGGGCATCCGCATCCGTTTCGGCCGGTCGCTCGTCACCGTCACCGGCGTCGTGCTCGGCGTCGCCTTCTTCATGAGCAACGTCACCTCGCAGCTCATCCGCACCGCCATCGCCCGCGAACGCGAACAGCGCCAGACCGTGAACCTGATGCTCACCCTGGTCAAGGGCGAGATCGGCGACTTCTCCGGCAAAACGCTGGCCGTGGCCGTCTGCGGTACCCCCTCCGCCGCGGAGCGCGAGCTTCTGGAAACCCTGCGCAAGACATCCGGCCTGACCCTGCGCGGCCTGGGGCTGGATGCCCCGGGCGCCGTCCCCGCCACGCCCGCGACCCTCGGCTCAGGCGCCCAGCTCCTCCTCGTGCTCGGCAACGGCCCCGCTCCCGCGCCGCAGGCAACCCTCGCGGCCGGCATGACCCAGCCCGTGCTGCTGGATTCAGTCGACGAGCGGGTATATCCGGAGAATAGGTCCGATAGGTCCGATAGGTCCTATTCTGAAAACGGCGCACCCGCTGTCCGCCGCGAGCTGTTCTTCGGCCGCGAATCGGAGGAGCAGGTCGAGAAGCTCAAGGTGCAGGGGCAGCAGGCCGCCTTCCGCACCGCCTGGATCGCCATCATCTCCATCCTCGTCACCGTCATCGGCATCGCCAACGCCCTGCTCATGTCGGTCACCGAGCGCTTCCGCGAAATCGGCACCATGAAATGCCTCGGCGCCCTCTCCGCCTTCATCCGCAAGCTCTTCCTCATCGAAAGCGCCATGATCGGCCTGGCCGGATCCATTCTGGGCACGCTCCTGGGCGCCCTGCTCTCGTTCGTCGGCTACGGGCTGACCTTCGGCTTCGCCCTCATCACCTCGGCCCTCGGCTACGGCCCCCTGCTGGCCGCCGCCGGAGGCTGCATCGCCGGGGGGACGCTCCTGGCCATGCTCGCCGCCATCTACCCCGCCAACTTCGCCGCGCGCATGGTGCCCGCCTCCGCGCTAAGGACCAACGTCTAAGATGGACCCCGCCCTCCAGAAACTGTTCGACGACGGCGCCACCGCCGGCAAAAGCGACTTCGTGATCCGCGCCGTCGACGTCAAGCGCGTCTACCGGAACGGCGACGCCGAGACGCATGCCCTGCGCGGCGCCTCGCTCGACGTCAAGCGCGCCGAATACCTCTCCATCATGGGCCCCTCCGGCTCGGGCAAGACCACGTTCTTCAACATGGTCGGCGGACTCGACCGGCCCACCTCGGGCAAGGTCTACATCGACCAGGTGGACATCGCCCAGCTCGACCCCTACGAGCTGGCCTGGCTCCGCTGCCGCAAGGTGGGCTACGTGTTCCAGGGCTTCAACCTGATCCAGGTGATGTCCTGCATCGAGAATGTCATGCTGCCCATGGCCTTCGCCGGGCTGAGCGGCGAGGACTCGCGCGACAAGGCCATGGAAATCCTCGAGCACGTGGGGCTGGCCGACCGCGCCCTCCACAAGCCGGCCGAAATGTCGGGCGGCCAGCAGCAGCGCGTGGCCATCGCCCGCGCGCTGGCCAACTCGCCCGACATCATCCTGGCCGACGAGCCGACCGCCAACCTCGACCTGGTCACGGGCGAGGAGATCATCGAGCTGTTCTGGAAGCTCCGCTCGGAACTGGGCGTCACCATCATCACCGCCACGCACGATCTCAAGATGCTGCGGCGCTCGGACCGCATCGTCTGGATCGAGGACGGGCTGATTTCGAAAATCTCGACCCCCGACGAGATGAAGATCAAGATCGAGGAGGTGCACTGATGGGCCTCTTCGCCAAAAAGCCAGCCGTTCGGATCGCCGACCCGTTCGCCGTCGTCCCCCTCAGGCCGGACAACGTGGAACTCCGCCGCGACAGCCGCAATATGATCCACCTGCGGATCAACGCGAAAATCGCCGGCGTCCGACTCTGGTTCGCGAAACACCTGGGCTACGACTACAACCGGCGGGTGGAGCTGGATGACAACGGCACGCTTTACTACAGCCTGGTGGACGGCGGCCACACGCTGCGGGATATCGTGGGAACGCTGGCGGAAAAAACCGGGACCCCGTCTGCCGACATGGAGCAATGGGTGATCCTGTTCACCAAGAAGCTGATGACCATGAACCTCGTCGTGCTGAAGGTCCCGCCCGAAGCGCAACTCCGGGGGCAGCCATGAGACCCATCATCGCCAGGGCCATCGACGTGAAACGCCGTTACATGCTGGGCAAGGAAGTGGTCTGGGCGCTCAAGGGCGTCACGCTCGATATTTTCGAGGGCGAATACCTGTCGATCATGGGCCCGTCCGGCTCCGGCAAGTCCACGTTCTTCAACATGATCGGCGCGCTCGACATCCCCACCTCCGGTTCGATCGAGTTCATGGGCGAGGACCTGTTTTCGCTGCCCGAGGACAAGCAGGCCTGGGTGCGCTGCAACAAGATCGGCTACATCTTCCAGACCTACAACCTGGTCACGGTCATGACCGCGCTCGAGAACGTGGCGCTGCCCATGGTGCTGAAGGGCGCGCCGAAGAAGGAGTGCGACGCGCGCGCCGCGGAGGTGCTGGAAACCGTCGGCCTGGGCCACCGACTGCACCACCTGCCGGCGCAGCTCTCGGGCGGCCAGCAGCAGCGCGTGGCCATCGCCCGCGCGCTGGTGAATAAGCCCGCCGTGATCCTGGCCGACGAGCCCACCGGCAACCTGGACAGCAAGACCGGCGAGGAGGTCATCGCCCTGCTGGCCCGCCTCCAGCGCGAACACGGCGTCACCATCATCACCGCCACCCACGACGTCAAGATGCTCGCCATCTCCGACCGCATCGCCTGGATCCGCGACGGCAAGCTCGACCGCCTGGAAGAGCGCAAGAACGTGACCTTCACCAAAACGTGAGGCCTTACCCCGGATAGGACCTATAGGTCCTATATGACCTATTGCCAGAACAACAAAGGACCACACCCATGCAACTCCGCCCTCTCGGCCCCTCCGGCATCAACGCCTCCACCGTCGCCTTCGGCGCCTGGGCCATCGGAGGCTGGATGTGGGGCGGCGCCGACGAAGCCGCCGCCATCCGCGCCATCCAGGCGGCCGTTGACAGCGGCATGAACCTGATCGACACCGCCCCCGCCTACGGCTTCGGCAAGTCAGAGGAGATCGTGGGCAAGGCGCTCAAGGGACGCCGCGGCAAGGCCGTCATCGCCACCAAGTGCGGCCTGGTCTGGCACGAGGCCGCCGGCGAGTTCTTCTTTGCCTCCTCGGAAAAAGACATCGAATCCTCCGGCGCGATCCGGGTCCACCGCGCCCTGGCCCCGCGCCTGATCCGCTACGAGATCGAGCAGAGCCTCCGCCGCCTCGGCGTCGAAGCCATCGACCTCTACCAGACCCACTGGCAGGATCCGACCACCCCGATCGCCGACAGCATGGCCGAGCTGATGACGCTCCGGCAGGAAGGCAAGATCCGTGCCATCGGCTGCTGCAACGCCACGCCGGCGCAGATGGACGCCTACCGCGCCGCGGGCCTGCTGGCCTCGGCCCAGGATCGCTATTCCATGCTGGACCGGAAACAGGAACAGGCCAACCTGCCCTACTGCAAAAAGAACGGGCTGGCCTTCCTGGCGTATTCCCCGCTCGCCCAGGGCCTGCTCACGGGCAAAATCGGCCCGGAGCGTACCTTTGAGACGGGAGATCAGCGCCTTCGCAAGCAAGAGTTCACGGTCGAGAACCGCACGCGCGTGGCCGCCCTGCTGGACGCCTTCAAGCCGATCGCCGCCGCGCGCGGCCTGACGCTCGCCCAGCTCGCCATCGCCTGGACCCTGGCCCAGCCCGGCTGCACGCACGCCCTCTGCGGCGCCCGCACGCCCGAGCAGGTGCTGGAGAATGCCAGGGCCGGCGACGTGACACTCACGACAGATGAACTGAAAATCATGCAAAAAGCCATCGATGCCTACCGCCCGCCAGCCTGATATGCATTTTTACCCTTGTAATATCCAATTTGCTATGTAATTTTACCCTTATGTATGCCAGATTGCTTAAGCGACCCTTGGAGCTCGGAAAAAGCTTCTTCTTGTTCGGCCCGCGTGGGACCGGAAAGACGACTTGGTTAAGGGAGCAATTTAACCCCGATAATTCCGTTTATCTCGACCTTCTTGCTGGAGACCTTTACGCCGAATTGCTCGCACGGCCGCAGCGCCTGGAAACATTTGCCAGTCACCGTGAAAGTGATTGGGTTGTCATCGACGAAATCCAGCGCGTACCCGCCCTTCTAAACGAGGTGCACCGGCTTTCGGAAAGCAAAGGACTTCGTTTCGCCATGACCGGATCCAGCGCCCGTAGCTTACGCAAAAAGGGCGTCAACCTTCTGGCCGGTCGGGCACTGACGTTCCACATGCACCCACTCGTCGCGGAAGAGTTGGGCTCTTCGTTTGATTTTGAAAGGGCCATCCGCTTCGGTCAACTTCCCGCCATTCCCGGGAATCATGCACCCTCCGACTATCTTAAATCGTATGTTCAAACCTACCTCCGCGAGGAAGTCCAACAAGAAGGGCTGGCACGGAATCTAGGCAATTTTGCCCGCTTTCTTGAAACCGCCAGTTTTTCGCAGGGAGCGCCTCTGAATGTTTCGGACATCTCCCGGGATGCGGCTCTCCATCGCAAGGTCGTGGACAGCTATTTCACCGTTCTCGAGGACCTGATGATCGGAAGCCGACTCCCGGCCTTCACCAAAAGAGCCAGGCGGCGACTGGTCACACACCCGAAGTTCTACTTCTTCGACGCCGGCGTCTATCGCACCATCCGGCCGATGGGCCCTTTGGACGCCACCGAGGAAGCCGAAGGCGCGGCCCTCGAAACGCTCGTTTTCCAGGAACTTCGCGCCCTCAACGATTCGCTGGGCCTGGACTATGAACTGTTCTACTGGCGAACCGGCAACGGTGTCGAGGTGGATTTTGTACTCTACGGACCCCGGGGACTCCTGGCGCTGGAAGTCAAACGGTCCGATCGATATGCCAGAAGCGATCTGACAGGATTGCGCGCCCTCAAAGCCGATTATCCCATGGCGAAATGCTTCCTGCTCTACGGAGGAGATCACCCCCGGCAGGAGGATGGCGTCCAGGTGTTGCCCCTCAAGCAATGGCTCCCAAAACTGTCACAGCTGCTGACCCAAGTGACTGTCGAATTGAAGGACTCATGAAAACCATCGGCTAGCCCTTCGCCGGCAGGTGGCTCGCAAATATCTTCAGGGTTTCATCCAGGTGAGATTCGTGACCGCCGTTGAAGATCGAGAGATAACACTCCGCATCCGGAAATCGCTTGATCAGCTTGTTATAGAAGGCCAGGGGGTCTTATTGTTCATGGGTTGCGCGTTTGCGATGGCCCCGTCTCCGGCTATTTCCCGAAAAAGCCCTGCCCGCTTTTCCGGCCCAGTTTGCCGGCTTTCACCCGGGCGACAATGCCCTCGGCCGGCTCATACGAGCTGCCATTCAAATCCTGTCGCAACGTCTTCAAAATCTTCTCGCAGGTGTCCAGGCCGATCAGGTCGGCCACGGCCAGCGGGCCGGCCGGGTGAAGCGCGCCCAGGCGCATGGCCGTATCGATATCCTCCGCCGTGGCCACGCCCTGGTCCACCATCCGGGCGGCCTCGTTGATCATCAGCAGCAGCAGGCGGTTGACGATGAAGCCCGGCGAATCCTTGACCGTCACGGGCGACTTGCCGCACGCCTTTAAAAACGCGCGGACCGCCTCCGTCACGGCTGGCGACGTCTTCGCGCCCGGCACCACCTCCACCAGTTCCAGCTTCGTGGGGGGATTGAAAAAGTGAATGCCCAGGAACCGCTCGGGATTCTTCAATGCGCCGGCCAGGCCGCTCACGCTCAGGGAGCTCGTATTTGTCCCGATAATCGCTTGCGCTCCCACACTCGCTTCAAGAGCCTGCAGCAGGTCGCACTTGACGTCAGCATTTTCGATGATCGCCTCGATTACCAGGTCCACGCCCGCGAAATCGCCCAGACTTCCGGCCTGGCAGAAGTTCGTCTGAATGGCCGCCGCACGCTCAGCGGTCAGCGCCCCCTTCTCCACGCTCTTTTTCAGCCGCCCCTGGATGGCCGCCATGCCCTTGGCCAGGGCCTCGGTGTTGCCGTCCCACAGCGTCACCGCCATGTCATGCTCGGCGAAAAACTGAGCAATGCCACCGCCCATCACGCCGGCCCCGATCACACCTACGCGCTTGATTGTCATCCGGCTCCCCCGCGCTTCAGCGATTTTCAAGCAGGATGGCGATGCCCATGCCGCCGCCAATGCACAGCGACGCCACGCCCAGCGCCGCGTTCTGCCGCTTCATCTGGTGAATCAGCGTCACCACAATCCGCGCCCCGCTGGCGCCGATCGGATGGCCCAACGCGATGGCCCCACCGTTGACGTTCACCCGGCCGGCATCCATGCCCAGTTCGCGCATCACCGCCAGCGATTGCGCGGCGAAGGCCTCGTTCAACTCCCACAAATCTATATCTCCCACAGCCAGCTTGTTGGCGGCCAGAAGCTTCCGCACGGCGCCAACCGGCCCCATGCCCATCGTCGCGGGCGAACAGCCGATGGACACGATATCGCGAATGCGAACGGCGGGGGCCGACTGGACGACCAGGGGGCTGTCTTCCGCCAGCACCAGCATGGACGCGGCGCCGTCGTTGATACCCGAGGCGTTGCCGGCCGTCACCGTGCCGCCGGCCTGGAAAGCCGGGCGCAGCGAAGCCAGTTTCTCCACCGTCGTCTGGGGCCGGGGATGCTCGTCGACGCCCACGACAACCTCGCCCTTCCGGTCCTTGATGATCACCGGCACGATCTCGTCGGCAAACAGGCCGGCCTTGATCGCGGCGCCGCATTTCCGCTGGCTCTCCGCCGCGAAATGGTCCTGCTCCTCGCGTGAAACGCTGAATTCCTTGGCGATGTTTTCCGCCGTCACGCCCATATGCACCTGGCCGAACACGTCGGTCAGCCCATCGGCCACAACCGAGTCAACGGCAACCGCATTCCCGAGCCGGGCGCCCTCGCGCAATGCGGGCAGCAGGTACGGAGCCTGGCTCATACTTTCGACGCCGCCGGCCAGGATCGCGCCGGCGCGCCCCAGCAGGATGCTCTGCCAGGCCAGGTCGATCGCCTTCAGGCCGGACCCGCACACCATGTTGACGGTGAATGACGCCACCGCCTGGGGAACCCCAGCGCCCATGGCGATCTGGCGGGCCGGATTCTGTCCCTGGCCCGCCTGCAAAACGTTCCCGAAAATGACCTCTTCGATTTTGTCGACCGGCACGCCCGCGCGGCGCAGGCTTTCCGCGGAGGCGGTCACGCCAAGGCTCACCGCCGACACCTTGGCCAGGCTTCCCCCGATGTCGCCAATGGGCGTCCGGACGGCGCCCTGGATCATAACGTTGCGCATGTGTCACCCCCCGGTAGCCATTTCCATCGCGGGCTTCGCAAGCGAAGCCCCTACACCATTCGAAAGTGTAGGGGCGCTGCTTGCGGCGCCCGTCATGTCCTGCGCCATTCCCGCCTACTTGAACAGCAGGATGTAATCCGCCCATTCAAGGTCGGTGGTCACGGTCAAAACGCCATCCTTGTAATCCACTGTCAGATCCTTGCCGTTCTGAACCGAGCGGACCTTGGCCGGCTTGGCCGGCATCCGCACCTGGACCTGGAGCCCGGCGATGGGCTTCTCCGTCCAGTTCACGAGCGTCACGACCGACCCCTTGGCGTTGTCCATCACCACGGCCTCGACCAGCGGATCCGAGCAGACCGCCGCATCGGCGATCGGCCTGGCATCCACGCCCAGTCGCACCAGTTTCGTGGCGGCCGGATCGATGCCTGTCGGCACCACCGGATACCGATTGCCGCCGCGCGCGAAGGGCTGGACGGGCAGGCCGGTCTTTATGTAGGTGCAGCCGGCCAGCGTGCCGACCGCAAAGGCCTTGCCCTTGCCCAGTTCCCGCACCGTCGCCGCCGCCTTGCCGTCCGGCCAGGTGGCCAGCACCTTGGCATCGTCCGGCACCAGCGTCTGACGCATGCCGACGGCCTGGATCTTCGCGCCGTCCATCGTGATCGTGTCGATCGACGCCGCCACCGGGAGTTCCAGCAGCGGGCGGATGACGGCGAGATCCTTGACAATCGCATCGGCCGACTTCAGGCCCAGGACCTTCATCAGCCCGGGATCGGCTTCGTTGAATTCATTCTTCACGCCGCAGCCGGCCGTCGCATACAGCACGCCGCCGTCCTTGACCCAGGCGTCCAGCTTGGCCGGCACCCGGTGGTCGATCCACTCGCCGGCGAAATAGACGACATCGTATTTCTTGAGGATGTTGTCGAGCGCGATGTCGTCCTCGGTGATCAGGTCCACCTGGTGCTGGCTGTGCAGCAGCGCCAGGTAAAGCATCTGGGCGTCCACGCGGCCAATGATCTGCTGCACCGTCGGATCGGCGTTCTTGCTGCGGGCCATGAACTGGTCCTTGGCCTTCTCCACCTTCATCAGGCGCTCGTTATGGTCCGTGGCCTTGCTCAGCACCACCGCCACGCGCCCCGGTCGCACCGCGCCGTCGACCAGGAAGGACTCGGCTTCGGCGGTGTCATAGATGGACTCGTGGATGGCCTTGTAGGTGTCGACATAGTTCCAGGACACCGAGTTTTCCGTGAACCGCTCGGGCGGCGCCACCCAGAAGCTGTCGATGGAGGTCGCGCCGGCGCCGGGCGCCAGGATCATGCTGCGGCGGAAATAATCGGCCCGCTGCCCCGGGGCGTGCGGCATCACGTAGAAGTGCATCTTCTGCTTGTTGTACTTCACGGCGCAGCGCATCGTGGCGAGCATCCACGACACGATCTGCGGGGGCATGGGCACGCTGAACACGTAATCCTCGGCCCAGTACATGGTCATGCCGTTGAACTTGAAAATATCGATCCACTGGTAGATCGCGCCGAAATACATCGGCATCGGGTGCGGGGAGTAGTTGGCGCCGGTTTCGACCTGCGGGCCGATCAGCGATTTCGTGAGCGCCGTCAACTCGCGGAACGAGGCGAACCGCTCCTCCTCGTTGAAGGTCTGGGCGTACCAGCCCACGCGCGCGTTCGCCTGGCGGTCAGCCAGCTTGGCGTCGGTCGGATTCAGCCCGCCCAGGTCGGCCGCGGTCACGCCCCGGCCCTTCAGCCAGGCGGTGAATTTGGCCTGCATGGCCGGATCGTTATAGTTGATCATGCCCAGCGAGATTTCGTCGCCAAAGCTCATGATCTTGAACGACTTCTTCTGCGCGTCGGTCATCTTGGAGGCATACGCCGTCAGCTCGGAGGGGGTGTGGCAGTGCTGGTGATAGCCATCCACGGGGATATGGGCATACGAATCGGGCAGCTGGGTGTTGTAGCCGAGCGCATCCTTGAACTCGGCGATCCACGGGGTCTTGTCGCTGCCGCTGAACGCACCGTAATAAAGGATGGTCTGCGGCTTCTTGCCGCCGTTGCGGGTGCGCCAGTCCTTCCGGCACAGCTGCACGATTTCCTTCGCGCGGTCCTGGGAGGCAAAAATCGGGTGCTTGACGTTCCACATGAAATCCACGGGCACCACGAAGGTCTCGCCGCTGGGGATCTTCACCGCGCCCGCCGCCTCCTTGCCGGCGGCGTCGCGCGCGGCCTGGATCTCGATGGGGCCCGCGGCGTCCTTGATCGTGGCCACGATGCCCTCGTCATGCACGAGCCGGCAGAAGGGCCCGATGTTGATCCACGCGCTCCACTGGCCGGGCGCCACGTCCGCCTCGGGAACCGTCGTGCTGCGGCCGGCGTAGTTCGGCTGGTAGTGCCCGGTCGGGGTCTGAAGCTGGAGCCTGGCGGGAGCGGCGGAGCTGTTCCTGAAGCGGATGAACACCTTGGACTGGTCGAGCGAATCCATCGTGAAGGGCGAGGCTGCCTGCGTGGGCTTGAACCCGCGGGGCGTATCTCCCGGATCCGTCGTGAGCGCCACGAAATCGATGAACCGCATGCCGGCCGGCGCGGGATTGGCGACCGTGGTCAGCCGGATGTCGACCGGCCCGGCGGCCAGCTGGGCCATCTGCTTCGGCGCCTCGGCCGCGTCGTGGTCGATGCCCCAGTACCACCACAGCTCGTCGCTGACCCCGCCAAAGCTCCAGATCCGGTCCGTTCCCTTTTTACCATAAACCTGGCTGTAGACGGTTTTGCCCTTTTGAGCAATCTCGATCTTGTGAGTGTAGTTGAAATAAGGCGGCGCCTGGTACTTGCTCCACACGCGGTAGGCGCCCGAACTCGGCACCTGCACGGTCTGGATCGCCACGGCGTCCACGCTGTCGGCAGCGGCGCCGAGGCAGCCGCCCTGGCTGAGCCACATCCCGCCGTACGTGTGGGCGGCATAGCTGTCGTCCATCCCCGTCACCGTCCAGCCCGGCCCCTGGGGCTTGAAAAACTCGCCTTCCGCCACCACAACATCCGCGGCCCGCGCAACAGAAGCGCCCGCCAACACCATAACCATCGCCCATTCCAGCTTCATATCCGCTCCTTTATCGTTGCACCGCATTCCGCGCCTGATCCAAACCCAACAGCGACATCAGCTCGCCCGTTTTCCATCGGCCGTCCGCCCGGACCTTCCCGCCCTCGCGCGTCACCGACACGCCCCGGAGCGCGTCGCCCCCCCCGGAAACGCCCATGGCCCGGAGCACGTCGAGCAGCGCCGCCAGCGCCTTCTCCACGCGCTCCGCCTCCGCCGCGTCCGGCGCCGACACGGTCAGCCGCCCCGTGATCACGCCGTCCGCCTCGCCAAAGCCCACATAGAGGCTATCCGCATTCTTCAACAGCGACAGCTGGGGCAGCACCCGCACCATGTCCGCGCCCGGCGCATGCGCCGCCGCCAGGAGCAGATCCCCTGCCCCGTTTTTCCGGTCGGCCAGCGCCGGCAGCGAGCCGCTCCCGAGGGCCGCCAGGCGGCCGTCCATCACTGCCAGGCCAAGCCGCACGTGCTCCAGCGTCATGCCCGCCACAATCAGTCCGCTCGGCGCGACCGCCTGGAACAGCGTGTCGGTGCCGGCCGCGCGGCTATAAACCGCGTGCCCCTCGAAGGGCTTCGCCGTCCAGCCATTCGCCACGCGCCAGCCCTTCAGCCGCGCGGCGGCGGCGGGCTCGGGATCGATCACCGCCACCGCGTCCAGCCGGCCCGTCCCGACCGTGTAAATCGTCAGCCCCCGCATATCCCGCGCCGGATCCAGCCCGTACCGGGCGGCGAACCCGGAGACGCCGGGAGACGCCCGCCACTCCGGGCGGGCCAGCAGAAGCCGGCCCGCCTCCGTCCGCCTCAGCCCGTCCGCGTCGGCATGGCAGATCCAGAGGGCCGACGCCGGCACGATCGAAGGCTTGAACGGCGCGGCGCCGGCGGACGCGGCAAGCGCGACCGTCAGCGCCGCGGACAGCAGGGCGGGCACTCTCATTTAGCGGTAGGCCGCCTTCAGGGTTGTCCCCTTTTTGGCGCTCCGGTTGGCCAGGTCCAGGATGTGGATCGGCCGCCGCGCCCACTCGGGCGTGATGATCAGAGCCTCGCCCTTCACCAGGTGGTCGGCGATGTTCTGGTACAGCTTCCAGCCTTCGCTCGGAGGGTTGGCGCCCTTGGTCACCACGGTCTCGGCGCCCTTGTGCGCAATGATCTCGAACGAGCCGCCGTCCATCACATAGGTGCCCTGGGTGCCCGTGATCTCCAGCCAGCCCTGCTTGGGCTTGGATTCGATGGCCGAGATCGAGAGCGTGGACCACGCGCCGCTGGCGTAGCGGATGACGGCAAAGCCCTCGTCCTCGTTCGTGTCCTTCTTCCACGGCGTCTTGGGCGCCCAGAAGCCCGCCTTGCTGAAGCCGGTCACCTCGGTGATCTGGGAGTCGACGAGCTGGAGGGTGTATTCCAGCAGGTGGACGCCCCAGTCGTACATGATGCCGCCGGAAATGGACTTGCTCGAGCGCCACCAGTCGCGCGGCTGGCCCCAGCCGCCCATGTGGGCCTCGATGCGGACGATCTCGCCGATGGCGCCGGCGCGGATGCGCTTGACCGCCTCGAGAATGCAGCCGTCCCAGTGGCGGTTGTGGTAGGTCGACAGCACCACGCCCGCCTTCTTCGCGGCGGCGATCATGGCGTCGCACTCGTCCGTGGTGATGGCCAGCGGCTTTTCGCAGACCACGTGCCGCTTCGCCTTGAGGCACTGGAGCGCCAGCTTGGCATGGGTGTTGTGGGGCGTGATGATGGCCAGGAGCTGCACCTTGGACTTGCGCAGCATCTCGGCCACGGAGCTGTAGGTTTCGATGCCGGGGAAATCCTGGGTCGCCACCTTGAGCCGCTCCGGATCGATTTCCGCCACGGCCGTGGGGATCATGCCCGCCTTCTTCATCTCGTTCAGGTGGGCGCGCCCCATGTTGAACGCGCCGCCATACCCGATCACGCCGCACGTGATCGCCGCCGCCGTCTTGTAACGCTTCATGTCAGTTCCTTATATGCGATTACCGCGCCGCCCACAGCATCCCGCGCCGGAGAATCTCCCGGGCCTCGGGCACGTCGAAATCCTTCGCCACGTGGCCAAGCGAGGTGTAGAACACCTTGCCCTGGCCCCATTTCCGCTTCCATACCACCGGCATGACCGTGCCCTTGATCCACGGGGTCCCGTACTGGTCGGAGAACGTCGTCGTGGCCAGCACCTCGTTGCCGGGATCGGTGTGCATGTAATACTGCTCGGACTTCATCATGAAATCCTTCAGCCCCTTCGTGATCGGGTCGTTGTGGGACGTGATGTTGACCGTGTAGTCCACGATCCCGCCGGGATGCGACACCCACTGCCCGCCCGTCATGAACTGGTAGCCCGTGTTCTGGCGGAACGCGTCGCACATGCCGCCGTGCCAGCCCGCCAGGCCCGTGCCCTCGGAGATGCAGGCCGACAGGCCCTTTTCCTGCTCGGGCGCGATCTGCCCCATGGTCCAGCAGGGCACCACCAGGTCGAACGCCTTCATCGCCTCGGCGTCCTTGTAGACGTCCATGTTGTCGCGGACGTCCACCTCGAAGCCCGCGCCGCGGAGCAGCTCGGCCGCAAGGGTCGTCGTCTGCTGCGGTTCGTGTCCATTCCAGCCACCCCAGACTACCAGTGCCTTCTTCATGCCATACTCCTTATTTGAAACCCGGCAAAAACGCCTTCTCGGCCGCAAACAGCTCCCGCGTCATGGCCTTGATCTCGGCCGGACAGCAGACCGCTGCCGTCAGCGGGTCGAGCATCAGCGCGTGCTCCGCGGCGGCCACCGACTTTTCCATGCAGGCCGTGGCGGCCAGATCGAAGAACCGCATATTCCAGTCGCACAGCGCCGCGCACTGCGCCGGCAGCTTCCCGTAGTGCGTGGGCGTGATGCCGTTGCGGTCCACGAGGCACGCCACCTCGACCACGCCGTCCTGCGGCAGGTTGGTGATCAGGTTGCGGTTCGCCACGTTGCCGTAAATGACAAAAGGCTGGTGCGTCTCCATGGCCTGGATGATGAACCCGGCGTATTCCCAGCTCCGCGAGAGGCCCACGGGCATCTTGCCCGAGACCAGGTCGCGCCGCCGTTGGTCGTTGGCCTTGCGCCAGTCCGGCCAGTTCGTGGCATAAAACCGGCTCTCGCCCAGGTACTTGGCCCGGCAGTAGGTCTTGATCAGGTCCTTCCGCTTCCGGTAGTAGGGCAGGTATTCGCTGTCGTGGCCGCTCGACTCGGTGCAGTAGTAGCCGAAGTGCATCATGAGGTCGAGCCGCACCTTGTCCTGCTCGTCAAACCCCTTCTCCTCCGCCACGCGCCGCTTGAGCATGGGGTAGAGGTCTCGCCCGTTGTGCGAGAGCTCCGTGAACCAGGCCAGGTGATTGACTCCCGCACAAGTCCACTTCAGTTCCTCGTACGGCACGCCCGTCCACGCCGCCAGGCCGTGGCTGGCGCCCTGCACGCTGTGACAGAGGCCGATGACCTTGGCCGTGCTGCTCCGGGCCGCCGCCAGGCACAGGATGCTCATGGGGTTCGTGTAGTTCAGCACCCAGGCGTCGGGGCAGAGCCGCTCGATGTCGCGCAGCACGGCGAGGAACACGGGCACGGTGCGCAGGGCCTTGAAGAGGCCGCCCGGCCCCGTCGTGTCGCCGATGCACTGGTCAACCCCGTATTTCATCGGGATGTCGTTGTCGAAGGCCACGCAGTCCACGCCGCTGACCTCGATGCAGTTGATGATGTAGGTGGCGCCCTTCAGCACCTTGCGGCGGTCGGTCGTGGCCGTCACCTTCCACTTCCGCCCGGACGCCTCCACCAGCTTGACGCAGAGCTTCTCGGCCAGGTCGAGACGGACGGTATCCACATCCACCAGCGCCAACTCGCCTCTGTCCGCGCCCGGAATGCACAGGATGTCCGCGAACAGCGTCTGCAGGAAGGCGCTTCCCGCGCCGAGAAACACGATCTTGAGCGGCCGGGTCACCCCTTCCGTAATGCCCAGCTGGCGGGCTTTCTGGAAGGACTGCCTCTGCTCGGCGGTGAAATCGGGGAATCCGACGGCCAGGGAGGATCCTCCCGAACCGCTGATAAACCGCACGCACAGCCAGTGCTGGCCCTCCTCCAGCGCCACGCGGAAGCTGTTGTCGCTGCGGGTGACCGGGTGGGACCCGTTTCCGACGGCCAGCGTGTCGCCGATCTTCTTTCCGTCCACCCAGGCCTCGAGCCACCAGTCCGCCCCCAGCCCGAGCTGGTATTCACCCGTCTTCG
Source organism: uncultured Verrucomicrobiota bacterium (assembly GCA_964481675.1). Taxonomy (GTDB): domain Bacteria; phylum Verrucomicrobiota; class Kiritimatiellia; order CAIKKV01; family CAIKKV01; genus CAIKKV01. The sequence continues at coordinate 4,196 of CAYZVY010000008.1, read as the reverse complement.
GCGCGCTCAGGGGGATGAAGACATAGGCGCTGCGGCCTTCCATAACGCCGCCCAGGGCGGGGGCCAGGTTCGCCAGGCCGTTCGCGTTCGCCGTCACCGCCTGCGGCTTCAGGCGCTTGCCGCCAACCGTCAGCGTCTCCGGACACGCCGCCAGCTTGGAGGCCTCGAGGGGGGCGTCGTCACGGAAAAAGGGGCCGAACACGGTCCACCGCGTGCCAAACGTCAATTCGCCCTGCCGGCTATGCTCGGAATGACCGAGATCGACCTTCTTTGCGCTCATCCGTTCCTCCCTAAGAAAAACGGCATATTAGCGCATCCCTTCGCCCGCGTCCAGCCCGACGGAAGACACGGAAGACACGGACGGACACGGAAGACACGGACGGACACGGACATACACGGACGGACACGGACGGATCAGACCGATCACTGATTACTGATCACCGATTACTGTTTTCCCGCATGACAACTTTTTTACAATCGCCTGACGCCCCCATGACCCCTTTTCCCGCCATTCATGCTTGAATACTCCCGTCAAGCAAAGGAGCTGTCATGAAAACCCGAACCGTCCGAACCGCCCTCCTCGCCGCGGCCGCAGCCGCCCTCCTCGCCGCCCCCGCCGGGGCCTCCACCGTCACCTGCCGCGTGGATCTCGACCGCGCCGTGCTCCCCGCCGACACCCCCAACCGCGCCGTCATCAAGATCACGCTCGATGTCCCCCGCCTCGACTCCCCCAAAAACAGGCCGCCCGTCAACCTCGCCATCGTGCTCGACCGCTCCGGCTCCATGTCCGGCGAAAAAATCGCCAAGGCCCGGGAAGCCGCCATCGAGGCGCTCAACCGGCTCGACGCCCGCGACCTGGTCTCCGTGATCGTCTACAACCACACGGTCGATACGCTCGTCTCCTCCGAGCCGGGCGACCGCACCGACGCCATCGCCTCGCGCATCCGGGGCATCCAGGCCGAAGGCAACACCGCCCTCTTCGGCGGCGTCAGCCAAGCGACCGCCGAAATCCGCCGCCACCTGAACGACCGCTACGTGCCGCGCGTCATCCTGCTCTCCGACGGCCTCGCCAACGTGGGCCCCAGCTCCCCCGAGGACCTGGGCCGCCTCGGCGCCGCCTTCATGAAAGAGGGCATCGCCGTCTCCACGGTGGGCCTGGGGGCCGACTACAATGAAGACCTGATGACCCGCCTCTCGCAGAACAGCGACGGCAACGCCTACTTCGCCTCGGCCGCGGCCGACCTGGAGCGCATCTTCACGGCCGAACTCGGCTCCGTGCTGAACGTGGCCGCGCGCGACGTGACCGTGGAAATCACCTGCCCCGGCGGCATCCGCCCGCTCCGCATCATCGGACGCGAAGGCCGCATCGACGGCCGCACCGTCTCCCTCAAGCTCAACCAGCTCTACGGCGGCCAGCAGAAGTTCGCGCTCGTCGAGGTGGAGATCCCCCCGGCCGGGGCCGACGAGACCCGGCTACTCGCCACCGCCTCCGTCTCCTATGAGAACGCGTCCGACCAGTCCCGCGGCACCTCCACGGCCAACGCCTCCGTCCGGTTCAGCAAGAAACAGGACGAAGTTGAGAAATCCGCCAACACGATCGTCATCAAGGAAGTCATTTTCAATGAAACCGCCGAGGCCAAGGACCGCGCCGTGAAACTGGTCGACCAGGGCAAGCGCGAAGAAGCGGCCGCGGAACTCAAGAAGCAGGTGGATTCCAACCGGTTTCAGGCGGCGAAGTACAAGATCCCGGAAGCCGCCCCCGCGTCCGTCACGGTGGAACTGGAAGCCCAGGCCGACGAGATCCAGGAAAAGGGATTGGACAGCCGGGGACGCAAGTCCATGGTCACCGACAGCTTCCAGTACCGGAACCAGCAGCAAAAACAGTAACAGCCCCTCCCGTAACGGCGGCCGGGTCCGGGTTTGACTTGGACCCCGGCTGCCGTTACGCTCATCCCTATGAATAAGCGGCGGATCATCTGGTATGAGCTGCTCATCCTCGTCCCCACGGTGGTGACGGGCGCCGCCCTGTTCTGGATGCTTGGCCACGAGCGCGAACGGCTGGATCGCGCCGGGCTCGAAGGGGCGGAAAACCGGGCCCGCCTGGTGGCCCAATCTCTCGACGGGGCCATAGCCTCGATCCAGGAAGCCTACACCGACTGGCTGCTGACCCTTCCCGCCAGCGACCCCGCCCCGGCGCTTCGCGCCCGCGCGGCCCATGACCCGCTCATCCGGCACGTTTTCATCTCGGATCCCCGCAACGGCCTCCTGATTCCCGCAGTCGATGGCCGCACCGAGGACGAAAACCTGTTCGCCCGGCGCTATGACTCGCTGTTCAGCGGCCGGGACACCTTCCGCGATTTCTCCCGGCCCGCCAATCCAGGCGATTCCGCCGACGCCACCGACCAGGTCTCCTCCTACAACTCCTTGCGGGACCTGGCCATCCGCCCCAGGGGCCGCGGCGCCAATCCGGCCCAGGCCCTCTCCGCCCCATCCGGAACCGGCGCCCCGCAGACCGGCTGGATGCCCTGGTTCTGGGAGAGCCGCCTCAACTGGCTCGGGTGGGTGCGCCCCGGACGCGACGCCCCCGTTTACGGGATCGAACTGGAAACCTCGGCGCTCCTGTCCTATCTCATCCCCTCGCTCCAACTACCCGAAGCGGAAGGCCTGATCCTGGTGGTGCGCGACGGAAACGGCCAGCCGATCCACCAGCGCGGCGCCGCCATCCTCAGCCCCGACACGCCCCGGCTGACGAGCATACCCGTGGGCCCCGGCCTGCCGCACTGGACGGTGGACGCCTACACCGGAGGGGCCCGCGCCGCCGCGCTCTCCGGCCGCCTGTTCCTGATCCTGTCCTCCCTGCTCACGCTGATCTTCCTGGCCGCCCTGCTGGCGGGCGGCCTCCTGCTCGCCCGCCAGGCGCGGCGCGACCGGCTGGACGCCGAGAAGAAAACCACCTTCGTCTCCAACGTCTCGCACGAGTTCAAGACGCCGCTCACCACCCTGCGCATGTATGCCGAGCTGCTGGCCGAGGACCGCGTGAGCGAGCCGGACACCGTCAAACGCTACCTCGGCGTCATGATCCGCGAGACCGAGCGGCTCACCCGGCTGGTCAACAACGTGCTCGATTTCAGCCGCCTCGAGCAGGGCCGCCGGAAACTGCACCCGCAGCCGGTCGATGTCGCCGGCCTGGCCCTGGGGCTTTTCGAAACGCAGGCCCCGCGCCTGGCCGAAGCCGGCCTGGCCCTGGAAACAGCGGGTCTCGAGGCGCCCGCCATGGTCCGGAGCGACCGCGACGCGCTGGCCCAGATCCTGCTCAACCTGCTTGACAACGCCATCAAATATGCGGCCTCCGGGAAGCACCTGCTCGTGACGCTGAGCCACACCGGCGGTCGCACGCGCCTGATCGTGGAAGACCGGGGCCCAGGCATCCCGGCCGAGCACCGCCCCCGCCTGTTCGAGCCGTTCCATCGGGTGGACGACGCCATCACGGCCACGCAGCCCGGCACGGGGCTGGGCCTCAGCATTTCCCGCCGCCTGCTGCGCGACATGGGCGGCGACCTGATCTTCGAACCCGCGGCCGGCGGCGGCGCGCGCTTTATCCTGGAGCTGCCCGATGAAAACCAAGACCATCCTGATCGCTGAGGACGACGCGCCGATCCGCGAGGGGCTCGTGGCCGCGCTGGAAAGCGAAGGCTACGGCACGGAGGCGGTCGCCAACGGCAAGGCCGCGCTCGAGTCGTGGAAGCGCGACCACTTCGCCCTGATCCTGCTCGACGTCATGATGCCCGAGAAAAGCGGCTACGAGGTGTGCCGGGAAATCCGCAAGACCGACACCGCCACGCCCATCATCATGCTGACCGCCAAGGGCGAGGAGATCGACAAGGTGGTGGGGCTCGAACTCGGGGCCGACGATTACATCGCCAAGCCCTTCGGCGTGCGCGAGCTGCTGGCGCGCATCGCGGCCGTGCTCCGACGCACCGGTCCGAAACCCGCCAAGGACGCCGCGCCCGAGCCGCCCGACGAGTTCGCGATCGGCACGGCCAAAATCAACCGGAAAACGTATAGCTCGCGGCTCGGGAAGCACGACCACCCCCTGACCGCGCGCGAGCTGAAGCTGCTGGAGCTGTTCTGGGGACATCCGCACGAGGTGCTGAGCCGGGACATGCTTCTCAACGCGGCCTGGGGCATTGACTACC
>CAYZVY010000007.1:0-42473 GCA_964481675.1 uncultured Verrucomicrobiota bacterium | reverse complement strand
TGCGCACTTCGCCGTCGGGGTTGATGTGCGGGGTCAGCTTGAGCTTGATGCCCACATCCACGCGGTCGATATTCTGGATCACATCGCGGGAGGTCCCCGACCCGCCCTGGATGGTGGACTTGAGAATGGGGATGTTGTTGACCACGCTGACGCTGGCCTCCTGGTTGTTCTGGGCCAGCAGGGGCACGTTGGACAGGATGCGGACCTTGCCGTCCTTCTTGATGGCGTTCAGATTCAAGAGAGCGGGAAAGGCGGTCTCAAGAGTCCCATCGGCCGCCAGCCGCGTACCGTGCGCCACGCCCACCGTGATGCCGCGGGGAAAGAGCCCCTTCTCCACGGCCGACATGATGGCGCTGTTGTCGTCGTTCAGCGTCGAGCTGCCCTGGAACGCAATGTCACCCACCTTGGAGGGCATGTCGAGCGCGGCCAGTTCCACGCCGATGTCGCTGCCCTGGCTGAGGGAAATTTCGGCGATCAGCACTTCGATCATGACCTGGCCGGGGATGCGGTCCAGCTCCTGGACCAGCTTTTCGACCACCTCGAAATCGCGCGGCGAGGCGTCCACCAGCAGCGCATTGTTGGCGGCCATGGGCTCGATATTGATGGTGCCCGCGACGGGCGCCGTCTTGGAGCCCGCCACCGCCGGCCCGGACAGCAACGGTTTCAAGCCCTTGGCCGCGTCCTCGGCGGTCAGGTATTTCAGGAAAATCGCGCGCAACCGGCCCCGGCCGGAGGGGCTCTCCACGTCGAGCTTGGCAATCAGGTCCTTCATCTCGGCGACGGCGGTCTTCGACCCCACCAGGATGAGGCTGTTGGCCTGGGGTGCCGGCACCGCCTTCAGGACTGCGGCCCGGCCGCCCGAGACCTGCTGCCGGATACGGTCGGCCTCGGATTCCGCCACGGCCATGGCGTCGTTGATCTGCCGGGCCACATCCTCGGCCGAAGCGAACTTCATGGGAATCACTTCGGTGACGCGGGACATGCCCGGCTTATCGATCGCCGCGATCATGGCCTCCACGCGCTGGACCAGATCGGCCGACCCGCTGACCACGATCAGGTTGGAACTCTGCAGCACGGCGATGGAGGCCTTCTTGTCGCCGCCCAGGGCATCGGTCAGCATGGCCTTCACCTCGGCCGCGGAAAGATGGCGGAGCGAAAAGACCCGGGTGAGATAGCCGACGCCCCGTTCCGTGGTGTCGGGGCCCTGGATGGCGCCCAGCGCGGCCGGGTTTCCGGCCACCGGCACGACCCGGATCGCCTGCCCGCCTTCCACCACGGTGCAGCCGACGGACTCGAGAATGGTCACGGCCAGCGGATAGGCATCCGCTTCGGGAATGCGGGGGGCGTCCACGGTGATCTGCCCCTTGACCGCCTCGTCAACAATGAAACGCTTGCCGGTGATGTCGGAGAGCACTTTGACAAAGGTGCGCACATCGACGTTGTTGAATCGAAAATCGACAAAGCCTTCGCCCGCGCCCAGCAGAAGGCGGGACACCAGCAGCCACGCCAGGACAGCGCCCGCCAACCGTCTGATCCCGTAACCCGCCATGCGTTCCCCCGTTTACTTGAGGATGCCCCGTTCGGACGACCGGACAAACTGAACCAGATGCGCCACCTGGGGCACACGCGGCACGTCGGCTTCGATCCGGTCCAGCGCTTCCGTGGTGGTCAGGCTGGAGCGGTACAGGATCTTGAAGGCCGCCTTGAGGGCCTTCTGCGCCTCCTCGGGCACCTGGCGCCGCTGGAGGGCCACGATATTGACCCCGTGGATGAGCCCGGGGTTCCCGTCGGCAATCAGGAACGGCGGCAGATCCTGCGTGATCTTGGTCATCCCGCCGACCATGGCCATGGAGCCGATGCGGCAGAACTGGTGCACCCCGCTCATGCCCCCGATAACGGCCATGGGCTCCACCTTCACATGCCCGGCCAGGGAGACGCCGTTGGCCATGATCACGCCATCCCCCACCTCCGAGCCGTGGGCCACATGGCAGGTGGCCATGATCAGGCAGCCGGAGCCGACCTTCGTCCATTCGCCGTCCGCCGTGCCGGAGTTGACCGTCACATATTCGCGGATGGTGGTCTTGTCGCCGATGGACACATAGGTGTTGCCTCCCTTGAATTTCAGGTCCTGGGTCTGCTGCCCGAGGCTGCAAAAGGGAAACAGCGTGCAACCCGCGCCGATGACGGTGCTCCCCTCGATGACGACGTGGGACTTCATCACCGTTCCGTCGCCGATCCGGACCTGGGGGCCGATGACGCAATAAGGACCGATCTCGACATCGCGGCCCACGTCGGCGCCGGACGCGACCACGGCGGTGGGATGAATGGAGCTCATGGCTGCTTCTCCTGTTCCGTCAACATGCAGGTCAGCTCGGCCTCGGAGGCCAGGGCGTCCCCGACAAAGGTTTTTCCGGAAAACCGGGCCACCGACCCGCGCAGCGTCTGCAACCCGATTTCGATGCGCAGCTGATCGCCGGGCACCACCATCCGCCGGAAGCGCGCCTTGTCGATGCCCATGAACACGGGAATGCGGGTAACCGGCCCCGGCCTGAGGCGCATCATGAGGAGGCCGCCAGTCTGGGCCATGGCCTCGATCTGCAGGACGCCGGGCATGATGGGCTGGCCCGGGAAGTGACCGCTGAAAAAGGGTTCGTTGAAGGACACGTTCTTGATGGCCACGATCCGGGTCTTGTCGTCGCACTCCAGGACCCGGTCCACGAGCAGCATGGGATACCGGTGAGGAAGCAAAGCCAGCAGATCCTGGAGGGCAATGTCGGCCATGGGGCGGGTCCTTCGTTGCGTGACAGCCGTCAGTTCATGCGCCTGATCAGCCAAACCCCTAAAATAATGGAAATCGGGATGGGAAACCAGACAAAAAGGTGGGGCATCAGCCACGGTTTGCGCGCCAGCGTGAGCGCGGTGATGATGAACAGATAGAAGGCGAATGCCAGCAGCAGGCTGATGCCGATGCTGACCGAGGATTCCCGGCGCGGGTTGCGGATGCCCAGGGGAATGCCGATGAAGACGAAAGCCAGACATCCCAGGGCCATCACGATGCGCATGTTGACCTCGACTCTCATGCGCAGGTGCTCGATCGGGTCGGGCCGGGAGCCGACAACGGGATCGAACTTGAGCAGCTCGGCGCAGAGGGCGGCGGTGGTCAGGCTGGAGGGAGACCCCTTGTCGCCCTTGGACTTGGCCGAAATCGGGATGCTGTAGGGGACGCTTTCGATGAAGCCGCTGGCGGAATCGTTCCCGATAAACGGCGTGATTTTCACGTCGTGCAGATCCAGCTCGAAGAACTTGTTGTCGGGCGTGATCCGGACCGTTCCGGTGCGCGCCTCGATCCGGCGGGTGCGCCCCTTGGCCTGCTCCACAATGACAACGGTCTGGAGCTCGCGCCCTTTTTTCCGCCAGATGTAAACCGAGATCGTGGGCGACATCGGAACGACCTGCCCCTCCTCGAGCAGGCTGAGCATGACATCCGCCCGCATCTTCTCCATCAGCGCCCGCTGCTGCAGCTCGATGCGGGGCGCGACCTCGAAGTTCATGCCCAGGCAGACGGCGGACAGGAAGGCCGCGGCCAGGAAGGGGCTGCGGCCCACCTGCCACAGGCTGATCCCGCACGCCTTCATGGCGGTCAGTTCGCCCTCGTGCGACAGGCGCCCGAACACCATCAGGACGGCGGTCAGCACGCTGACGGGGACCGTGAAAACAAGAAGCGCGGGCATGGACCAGAGGAAAAAGCGGGCGATCAGAGCCAGAGGGACTCCGCGGGCCAGCATGTCCGTGATGCGGAACAGGCTGGCCAGCGACATGACAAACGTCAGCACGAGCACCGTCAGCAGGAACGATGACGTGAACGACCGGCCGACATACTGATTCAGCGTCCGCATGCGGGGTGGACGGGAGGAACCGCCGCCGGTCCCCCCGCCCGGCCTTTAGTAGCGGTAATGATCCGGCTTGAACGGGCCGTCCGGCCGGATTCCCAGGTAGGCGCTCTGGCGCTTCGTGAGTTTCTCGAGCCGCACGCCGAGCTTGGCGAGATGCAGGCGGGCCACCTCCTCGTCGAGCTTCTTGGGCAGCACATAAACGCCCGGCTTGTAGTGGCCCTGCTTCGTGAAGAGCTCGATCTGCGCCAGGACCTGGTTCGTGAAGCTGTTCGACATCACGAAGCTCGGGTGGCCCGTCGCGCACCCCAGGTTGACCAGCCGGCCGCGCGCCAGCAGCACGATGCTGCGGCCGCCCGGGAAGGTGATCTTGTCGACCTGCGGCTTGATCTCCTGCCACGCGTATTTCGCCAGCTTGACAACTTCGATCTCACTGTCGAAATGGCCGATGTTGCAGACGATGGCCATGTTCTTCATGCGGCGCATGTGGCGCTCGGTGATCACGTCGCAGCAGCCTGTGGCCGTGACAAAGATGTCCCCGAGCGCGCAGGCCTCGTCCAGCGGCATGACCTCGTACCCTTCCATCGACGCCTGGAGGGCGCAGATGGGGTCGATCTCGGTCACGATGACGCGCGCTCCCTGCCCCTTGAGCGAGGCGCAGCAGCCTTTGCCCACGTCGCCATATCCCGCCACCACGGCGATCTTGCCGCCGATCATGACGTCAGTGGCGCGGCAGAGACCGTCGATCAGCGAATGGCGGCAGCCATACAGGTTGTCGAACTTCGACTTGGTGACGGAATCGTTGACGTTAAAGGCGGGGAACTTAAGCTCCCCGGACTTCTGCATCTGGTAGAGCCGGTGCACGCCCGTGGTCGTTTCCTCGGATACGCCCTTGATCTCCTTCATCATGCGGTGGAAGCGGGTCGGATCGCGCTTGAGCGACTTCTTGAGCTGCTTCAGGAGCAGTTGCTCGTCCTCGCTGTCGGCCTTCCGGTTCAGGATGGAGGGATCCTCCTCCGCCTTGAATCCAAGATGAATGAACAGGGTGACGTCCCCGCCGTCATCCACCAGCATGTTGGGCCCCTTGCCGCCGCCCCAGTCGAGCGAGCGGTCGGTATAGTCCCAGTATTCCTCGAGCGTTTCGCCCTTGTACGCGAACACCGGCACGCCCTTTTCAGCGACGGCGGCGGCGGCGTGATCCTGGGTCGAGTAGATGTTGCAGCTGGCCCAGCGCACCTTCGCGCCTAGGGCCGTCAGCGTTTCGATCAGCACGCCCGTCTGGATGGTCATGTGCAGGGAGCCGGTGATCCGCGCGCCCGCCAGAGGGCGGCTTTTCGCGTAGCGCTCGCGGATCTGCATCAGCCCGGGCATCTCCACTTCGGCCCACTCAAGCTCGCGCCGACCCCAGCCCGCCAACGACATATCCTTAACAACCCGGTCCTTGACCGGGGCGCTCTTGCCTGTCCTGCCCATGTGATGATCCTTTCGCCCGATTAAATAGCGGCCAGCAACGCGTTCACGGCGTCCGTCTTTTCCCACGTGAACACGTCCAGGTTCGTCCGCCGGCCGAAGTGGCCGTAGGAGGAGGTGTTCACGTAGATGGGACGGAGCAGATTCAGCTTCTTGATGATGTCGGCGGGCTTCAGCGAGAACACCGCCGACAGGGCCTTCACGATTTTCTCGTCCGAAACCTTGCCGGTGCCGAACGTATTGACATGAACGGAAACGGGCAGCGGGTAGCCGATGGCGTAGGCCACCTGCACCTCGCACCGGCTGGCCAGCTTGGCCGCGACCACGTTCTTGGCCACGTAGCGGGCCATGTAAGCCGCGCTGCGATCCACCTTGGAGGGGTCCTTGCCGGAAAAGGCGCCGCCGCCGTGACGGCCCATGCCGCCGTAGGTGTCGACGATGATCTTCCGCCCCGTCAGGCCGCAGTCGCCCTTGGGCCCGCCCACCACGAAGCGGCCGGTCGGATTGATCAGGAACCGAGTCTTCTTGGACAGGAATTTCGCGGGAATCTCCTTCCGGACGATTTCCTCGATCACGCCCCGGGACAGGGCCTTGTGCGTCACGTCGGGAGCATGCTGGGTCGACACGACGACCGTATCCACGCCGACGGGAACGCCATTCTCGTAAATAACGGTAACCTGGGACTTGCCGTCCGGCCGCAGGAACGGCAAGGTGCCCTGGCGGCGGGCCGTGGCAAGGCCGCGGGTCAGGCGGTGGGCAAAGGAAATCGGCATCGGCATCAGCTCGGGCGTCTCGTCGCAGGCGTAGCCGAACATCATGCCCTGGTCGCCAGCGCCCTGCTCCTTGAACAGGCCCTGGCCCTCGGTGACGCCCTGGGAAATGTCGGGGGACTGCCGCTCGATGGCGGCCATGACCGCAACCGACTCGTCGGAAAAGCCCATGGCCGGATCGGTATAGCCAATGCGCCGGATCTGCTCGCGGGCCACGTCGCCATAGTTAACCAGGGCCCGGCTCGTGATTTCACCCGCCACCACGACAACACCGGTCTTCACCAGGGTTTCGCAGGCCACGCGGCTTTTGGAGTCCTGGGCCAGATGCGCGTCCAGAATCGCATCGGAAATGCAATCCGCAACCTTGTCCGGATGGCCTTCCGTCACCGACTCGGATGTAAATAGATAGCGACTCATCGTATCTCCTTTATTACGGTTTAAACATCCATTATGCCTAGGCATGACTGATCAAGTCAAGAATATCAGGGGCTATCCGTCCGACCATTTCGCGGCACCGGTCGTGGATTTCACGGGGCGTGTCCAGCTCCATGGCATCCGTCGCCAGGGCCCGGGCTTCAGCATAGGACATCTTCAGGATGCAGGACTTGACCAGCGGAATGCTGGCCAGCCCCATGCTGAGGCTGTCAATCCCGAGCCCCACCAGGAGCGGCGTCATCAGGGGGTCACCGGCCATCTCGCCGCAGACGCCAACGCGGATGGCGCGCTGCTGCCCCGCCTCGACACTGCTGCGGATCATGCGCAGCACGGCCGGATGGGTCGGTTCGTAGAGGTAGGCCACCCGGTCGTTGACGCGGTCAACGGCCATCGTGTACTGGATCAGGTCGTTGGTGCCCAGGCTGAAAAACCGGACATGGCGGGCCAGGATGTGGGCCGAAACCGCGGCCGCGGGCGTTTCAATCATGGCGCCGATGTCGATGTTCTCGTTGAAAGGGATCTTCTGCCGGCGCAGCTGCCCCTTGGCCTCATCCAGCAGGACGTTGGCGCGGAGCAATTCGTCGATGTCCGTGATCATGGGGTACATGATCTTGACATTGCCGCCCGCGCTGGCGCGCAGGATGGCCCGGAGCTGGGTCAGGAAAATGTCGGGATACGCCAGGCAGAAACGGATGGCGCGAAACCCCAGGAACGGATTGACCTCCGTCGGCAGGCGGAAGGAGGGCACGACCTTGTCGCCACCGCTGTCCAGGGTGCGAATGATGACCGGCTGCGGGGCCATGCCTTCGGCCACGGCGCGGTAGGCGGCCACCTGGGTTTCCTCATCCGGGAGCGTGTCCCCCTTCATGAAAAGAAATTCGGATCGCATCAGCCCCACGCCTTCGGCGCCCTGGTGGCGGGCTTCAGGGCACTCTCCGCCCAACTCAATGTTGGCCTCCACGCTAATGGCGCGGCCGTCGGTGGTGACGGCCTTGCGGTTCTGGATGCGGACCGTCAGCTCGCGGCGCATTTTCTGGCGAACCTCGACGAGCTTGCCGTAGTCCTGCATGTGCGCCAGGGTGGGGTTGATGATCACCAGCCCCTTGTCGCCGTCGACCAGCAGTTCGTCGCCGGCCGAGATGCGCGACGTGGCCTCGTGCAGGCCGACCACCGCCGGAATCTCCATGGCCCGCGCCATGATGGCGGTGTGCGAGAGGGAGCTGCCGCCTTCCGTGACGAACGCCAGCACATGGTCCTTGCGCAGCATGGCCGTCTCAGACGGCCCCAGGTCCCAGGCCACGATGATGCATTTCCGGTCCAGCCCGGCCATGTTGGAACCCAATTTGCCCATCAGATTGCGGATGATCCGCCGGGCCACGTCACGGATATCGGCCACCCGCTCGCGGAGGTATTCGTCCTGCACGGCGGAAAGCGCCTTGGAATAATCGTCCCCGGCCTCCCGCACGGCCGGCTCGGCGTTCTTATGCTCCTCGCGGATCTTCCGGATCACACGGTCAATGAACAGGCCGTCCTCCAGCACCATCTGGTGCATTTCAAAAATGCGGGCGCCTCCCTTGCCCAGGGCGTTGACCATGTTGCGCTGGATATCCCGGAGCTGCCGGCGCGTTTCGATGACCGCGCGCTCGAACCGGGCGATCTCCTTGATGGCCTCCCCCGGAGGGATGACCCGCACGGGCAGCGCCTCTTCCTCGCGCGCGATGACGACGGCAGGTCCCACGGCCACGCCGCGCGACACCCCCGCCGCCTGCAGGGACACTTCGGCGCTCTCGACTTTTTTGCGGTTGCCCATAGGGGCTTTCATTCCTCGTAGAACTTGTTTTCCACCAGCTGTTCCAGCTCGGCCAGCACCTTGTCCGCGTCATGGCCCACGGCGGTCACCTTCATCTTCGAGCCGAGGCCCGCTTCCAGCGTCATCAGGCCCATGATGCTCTTGCCCGACACGGTGTTGCCGTCCTTCTCCACGAGCACATCCGCCTCATACCGCGAGGCGAGCTTGACAAATAACGCCGAGGGCCTGGCGTGGAGCCCGAACTGATTCTTGATCGTCAGGACTCGTATCAGGGTCTGGTCGCGTTTGTTATCCGGCCTGTTCACGTTTCGCACTCCCCGTCAGAATGGCGGTTAGCTTCCGGTCCAACTCCTTCACGGCGTCATGGCCCAGCTTGCGGAGCCGGAAATCCATGGCGGCCGTTTCAACCACGTTGGCCAGATCACGTCCGGCCGCGATGGGCACCTCGAGAAAGGGAATCTCCACTCCCAGCACGTTGCGGAAGGCCTTTTCCTGGCCATCCCGCATGATGTTGGACTCGCTCTCGTTCGAGGGCGACAGCTGGATGATCAGGTCCAGGCTCTTCTCGTCCCGGACGGAGGCAACCCCGAACAGGCTCGGCACGTGGATGATGCCGACGCCCCGGATTTCCATGTGGTGGCGGGTCACCTCGGGAGCCGAGCCGATCACGGCGCCCGAATTATCCAGTCGCATCCAGGCCACATCGTCCGACACGAGGCTGTGGCCGCGCTTGACCAAAGCCAGGGCGATTTCGCTCTTCCCCACCCCGTGCTTGCCCTGCAGCAGAACCCCGAGGCCGTGAACCTCGAGCAGCGTCCCCTGCATCATGACGCGGGGCGCGATCATGTTTTCAACCATGATCGTGGCGGCGTTGACGAAATTCATGGTCACCATGGGCGTGCGCAGCACGGGCGTCCGGGCCTTCTCCCCCAGCTCCATGATCTCCTGGGGAATCCGGCGATTCCGGGTGACGACCAGGCACGGCACATTGCAGGCCAGGATGCGCGCCAGGCGGTTGCGCCGTTCCTCCATCTCCTGCGAGGCCAGGTAGGCGAGCTCGGCGTTCCCCAGGATCTGGACCCGGCGATGGGCGAAATAGGTGAAAAAGCCGGTCAGGGCCAGTCCCAGCCGGTTCAGCGAGGCCTCCGGAATCAGCTTCTTGAGGCCCGCCTCGCCCGCCACCAGCTCCAGGGAAAGCTTGGAGCGCCCCGAGTGAAGGAACTCCTCGACCGTCAACGCATGGCGCCCGGTTTGCAGCATAATCCGCCTTACTCCGCTCCAGCCCGATCGGCTTCCAATTCGCCGAGTTTCGGGCCGGACTGGTGTGATGTCACAATCTTGTCGTGATTTTTCCGCAACTGTTTCACGATCTTGTCCGCCACAAGATCAATGGACGCATAGAGATCGTGGGACACATCCTTGGCATCCAGGTGCAGGTGATGCTTGCCCTGGACCACCACCTCGGCGATGAAATTGATCTTCTGGATGTCCAGGATCACATGGACGCTCTCGACGGCGCGGAATTCCTCGACCGCCTTCTCGATTTTCCGGCGCGCATAGTCCTTGATCGCCTCGGTGACATCCACGTGCCGGCCTGTGATATTGATCTGCATATCAAACCTCCTGTCGTTACATACTGAAACGCGGTCCCAGATACATGTCCCGGCTTACCGGATCGTTGATCAGGAAAGCCCCGGTTCCCTCTCGCAACACCTTGCCTTCGCAAATCAGGTACGCCCGGTCCACGATGGACAGGGTCTCGCGCACGTTGTGGTCGGTGATCAGGATGCCCAGCCCCTGCTCGCGCAGATCGGTGATGATCTTCTGCACGTCGTAGACCGCCAGCGGGTCCACCCCGCTGAACGGCTCGTCCAGCAGGATCATCGCCGGGTTCGTCACCAGCGCGCGGGTGATCTCCAGCCGCCGGCGCTCGCCGCCGCTGAGCGTATACGCGGGCTGCTTGCCCACGGCCGCGATGCCCAGCTGGCTGAGCAGATGCGCCAGGCGTTCCCGCCGCTCCCGCTCCGTCAGGTCCAGCGTCTCCAGAATGGCCATGACGTTCTGCTCCACCGTCAGCCGCCGGAAGACCGAGGGCTCCTGCGACAGGTAGCCCATGCCCGCCCGGGCGCGCCTGAACATCGGAAGATCCGTCACATCGCCGCCCCTGAACATCACGGATCCGCCGTCCGCCCGGATCAGGCCGATCACCATGTAAAAAGTCGTGGTCTTGCCCGCCCCGTTTGGCCCCAGCAGCCCCACCACCTCGCCCCGGTGGACGGTAATGGTCACCCCGTCCACAACCCGCCGGCGGTTGTAGACCTTGACCAGATTGCTGGCCGTCATCAAGGCGCCCTGTTCCATAGCCCCTTTCCCTTACTGAATCATCCCCTGGAGGGACTGCCCTTTTTCCGGAAACAGAATCAACGTGGGCATCACCACATCGATCTGGTTGTCGTTCCGGTAGAACGTGATGACCCTTCCCCGGAGCACTTCCTTGCCGCGCTGCACCATGGCGTTACCCGTGAGCACCAGTTTCCCTTCCCTGGCATTATACTCGGCTTGCTCGCCGGTGGCAACACGGTCCTTCTCGGTAATTTTGACGTTGCCCACGGCCTTGGCGGTCGTGATCTGCTGGCTGGCCTGGTCCATCAGGACCCACAGTTTGTCCGATTCCAGCTTCATCGAGGGATCCTGCACCACCACCTTGTCCTCGAAATACGCCTGCATCTTGTCGTAATCGAAAAGCAGGCGGCCCGCCGTGATTTCCGTCCGCTTCGCCTCGGGCGCCGCCGCCGGCTCGACCGCCGAAACGGCCCCCGCCATCCATGCCGCCGCCAGGATGGCGGCCAGTCTCATTGCCGATCGCTTCATTTCCGTTTCTCCACCTTGAACCATTCGCTTCCGCCGATCGTGAGCATCCGCACATTGCTCCGGATCACCACTTCGGTCGACCCTTTTTTCCAATCCAACCCTGTCCCCGTCATCATCATGCCCGACCGGACCACCCGCACCAGTGAATCCGACTCCAAAGTCCCCGACACCCGGTCATACCGGCAGCTCTCGGCCCAGAACGACGTCACCAGCTTGCCGGCGGTATACATCTCCACGCGCAGATTGGCGATCGTCAGGATATTCCCCTCGATCAGCGCTGAGTCCCCGAACATCTCGCTCTTCAGGGTTCCGTCCGGATTATACGTCGGAAAGCGGACTTTCACCACCGTCACGGGCCCCGCGGAGGCGGGAATCAGATCACCCCCGTCGGACGGTTGTGGCGCCCCCGCCGCGCCGGAGGTCAGCGCCGCGGCCAGGATCAGGATCGCAAAATGGTTAGTCCACGATGGCATCGATACGGCTCAACTCCTCCCATAGGGATTCCAGGCGGGTGAAGGGAACGGAATTTTCGCGATCGGACAGCGCCTTGTCCGGCGACAGGTATGTTTCCAGGAACACGGCGTCACAGCCGGTGGCCACGGCGGCACGGGCCAGCGCCGGCGCCCATTGCCCGTCGCCTCCCGAATGGTCCTTTTCGCCGCCCGGTCGCTGCACGCTGTGCGTGGCGTCAAAGATGACCGGATAGCCGAACTCCCGCATGATCAGCAGGCTCCGCATATCCGCCACCAGGTTATTGTAGCCGAACGTGGCGCCCCGCT
Organism: uncultured Verrucomicrobiota bacterium; assembly: GCA_964481675.1. Lineage (GTDB taxonomy): Bacteria > Verrucomicrobiota > Kiritimatiellia > CAIKKV01 > CAIKKV01 > CAIKKV01. The sequence continues at coordinate 30,448 of CAYZVY010000007.1, read as the reverse complement.
CGGTAACGCTCAGGTTGCGGTTCCCCGTGCTCGCGGCTTTCTGGATCACGGACTTCATGTCCCAGGGCGCCAGGAACTGCCCCTTCTTGATGTTCACCGCGCGCCCGGAGGCAGCCGCCTCCAGAATCAGGTCCGTCTGACGGCACAGGAACGCGGGGATCTGGATCATATCCACCACGGCCGCGGCCTCCTGCACCTCGGACCGCTCGTGCACGTCCGTCAGGACCGGCACCTTGAACGTCTCGCGCACCTCGCGCAGGATGGCCAGCCCCTCGGCCCGGCCGGGTCCGCGGAACGACCCGAGCGACGACCGGTTGGCCTTATCGTAGGACGCTTTGAAAATGAACGGAATCCCCTTTTTGCGCGCCAGGCCGACCAGCGCCTCGGCCAGTTCCAGGCAGTCTTCCCGGCTGGGAATGACGCACGGTCCCGCGATCAGCGCCAGGGGCTTGTCGCCGCCCAGCTCAACCTCGCCCACCCGTATCGCATGATGCATGTCAGCCCCCTCCCCGGGCTTCCGCCAGGCGCACCGCGGCTTCGGCGGCCGCCACGTCCCCGGGCGTATCCACGCCGATGCCCATCTCGGCCGTCTGAATCACCCGGATCCGGCCGCCGATGTGCAGGGCCCGCAGCTGCTCAAGCTTTTCCACCTGCTCCAGTTCGCAGGGCGGCGTCGCCAGCAGCCGGCGCAGGAAATCCACCCGGTAGGCGTAGATGCCAATGTGCCGCCAGCGCGTCACCCGGTCCCCCGCATCCCGCACAAAGGGAATCGGCAGCCGGGAGAAATACAGAGCCCCGCCCCGGGCGTCCCAGACCACCTTGACGATGTTCGGGGAGGCCTCGTCGCGCGGGTCGGCAATGGGACAGGCGGCCGTGGCCATCTCCCAGCCGGGCCCGCTGAAACTGTCCGCCAGCGAATCGATCAGGTCCGGGTCGATCAGGGGCTCGTCCCCCTGGATGTTGATCACCACCTCCGCGTCCGTTCCCTGAACCGCCTCCGCCACGCGGTCGGTCCCGGTCGGATGATCGGCGCGCGTCATGACAGGCCGGCCGCCGAACCCGCGCACGGCGGCGGCAATGCGCTCGTCATCGGTGGCCACGACGAGGGACGACAGGCGTTTCGCCCGGGAGGCACGCTCCCAGACCCGCTGCACCAGCGGTTTGCCGCAGATGGGAATCAGGCTCTTGCCGGGAAGCCGGGACGACGCCCATCGGGCCGGAATGACGCCGACCACCTTCATGACGCACCGCCGTGGTCGCGTTCCAGGTTTTCCATAAGCTCGTCGGGCGAGCAGGTTGCGGTGCCCAGCTTGCCCACCACCACGCCGGCGGCATAATTGCCCAGCACCGCCGCCTCGTGCATGGTGGCGCCGGCCGCCAGGGCCAGCAGGCAGGCGGCGATCACGGTGTCGCCCGCGCCGCTGACATCGTACACCTCGCGCGCGCGGGTCGGAATCTGCACGGGCGCATGCCCGGGCGTGAGCAGGTACATGCCCTGGGGCCCCAGCGTCACCACCAGCGCCTCCGGCCGCCACTTCGCCATCAGCCGCTTGGCCGCCTCGCGCAGCACGCGGTCCTTGAGCGGCGCGTCCACATGCGAGCGGGGCGCCATGCCCGCGCAGACATGCGCTTCCCGGCAATTGGGCGTGGCCATGGTGATCCCGCGGACCCGGATGCCGCGGTCCTCCTTGGGGTCATAGCCCACCGGCACCTTCATGGCGTGCGACGCGCGCAGCACGGCGTCGATGGCCGGCTGCTTCACCGCGCCCTTGCCGTAATCCTCGATCACCGCGCCCGTGCAGCCCTTCATCGCGCGGGTGATCCGGGCCGCAAACGACTCCAGCACCGCCGCATCGAATTTCACGTGATGTTCGCGGTCCACCCGCACCACCTGCTGGCGGTCGGCCAGGATGCGCGTTTTCTCGGTGGTCACAACCCCCTTCACCCGCAGGACGCCCTGGGTGGAGATGCCGGCCTTGTCCAGGACGCGGATCAGGTCGTCGCCGGTCTTGTCGCGGCCCGCGATGCCGGCGACAACCGCCTTGCCTCCCAGCGACCGCACGTTCATGGCCACGTTCGCCGCACCCCCGGGCATGTCGGAGACCTGGCTCACCAAAACCACCGGAACGGGCGCCTCGGGCGAAATGCGTTCGGCGCTGCCGCGGATAAACCGGTCCAGCATCAGGTCGCCCAGCACGAGAATCCGCTGGCGACCAAAACGGGAAATCAACTCGCGGGCGCGTGATCGGTCCATCATGGCCGGCTTCCTTTCCAAAAATGACGTCCCCAGGCGTTCGTTCCGGCGTTCACGCCGAAGGCGATTTCCACCACCGGTGCGCCGTCCATCGACAACCACTCCTGCTCCCGCGACGCGTACCCCTCGTCCCCCGGGACCGTCAGCGCTCCCGTGTCCAGGCGGTAATGCAAGGCCGCACGGCCGGGCAGCTGAACCGGCCGCACGGCCAGTCGAATGTCCTCCAGACAGCGGATCTCGACGCCATCGGCATCCTGGACCACCATCCGGCCGCCCTGCACTAGCAGCGACGCCCGGGATTTGAGCGGTCCCAGCCAGTCCACGATCCCGGCGGCGTTGGTGATGCTTCCCAGGGCTTCGAGCTCGGCCGGATCAAAGGCGCCGGGAGCCGTCTGGATCAAGCGCAGTTCGGGCTGGTCCAACACCACCCGGAGCCCCTGAAACGGACGCCAGGAAACCCGCACCTCCCGGATGAGCAGCCCCCCGGCGTGCCCGGCCTCCGGCTTGGCCGGAACCCGCACATCCTTCAGGACCAGGTCGTAGGGAAGCACGATCCCGCTCCGGCCGATAGCCAGGCGCGTCTGGAACCACTCCCCGTTCTTCACCGAAATGATTTCACGAAAGCCCGCCGTCCGCGACGCCAGCGCGCCGAAGACCAGAAGGGCGATGGCCATGAACAGCAGGAACAGAAGGAACGACCGGATCGGATGGCTGTCGCGCTTTTCCGCATCCGGCTCCATCCCGGGCCCGTCGAACGGCTCCGGTTCACGCGTGTGTTTTTTCAGGGTCATGGCGCCTCTCCCCGGGGGCGCGACCCGAAAAGGGCGGAGCCGAGGCGGACCCAGGTGGCGCCTTCCTCGATCGCGGTTTCAAAGTCGTGCGACATGCCCATGGACAAGTCGGGAAGCGGGGCCCCCATGCGCTGCTGGAGCGCGTCCCGCAGCTCCCGTAGTTTCCTGAAATAGGGGCGGGCGCGCTCAGGGTCGGGATCCGCCGGCGGAATGGTCATCAGCCCGGTCAGCACCAGGTGAGGCAGCGCGTTGGCGGCCGCGGCGGCGGCCGGCGCGGCCGCCGGCTCCAGGCCGCTCTTGCTGGCCTCGCCCGACACGTTGACCTGGAGCAGCACGTCCAGCCGCCGGCCTTCTTCCGCCGCCGCGGCGTCGAGCTTCTCGAGCAGCGCGATGGAGTCGACCGAATGAATCGCCGCAAAGAGCCGGGCCGCCGGGCGGGCCTTGTTCGTCTGGAGATGGCCGATGAGGTGCCATTCCAGGCGGGCCGGGCAGAGCGGGATTTTCGCCTGGGCTTCCTGGACCTTGTTTTCCCCGAACGCCGAAAAGCCCGCGTCCGCGGCCATCCGGACCACGTCCGGAGGAAACGTCTTGGTCACCGGCAGCAGCTTCACGCTGCCCGCCGGCCGTTCCGCCCGGGCGCAGGCCGCCGCAATGCGCTGGCGGATGGCCTCCACCCTGTCCTGGAATGTCCCGTCCATGCGTTCCGTCGTTCCTCCGGCTCGTCTACATCTCCTGGCGGCCCTTGATGGCCCGGGCCAGCGTCACGCTGTCCGCATACATCACCCCGCTGCCGGCGGGCAGGCCCGCCGCCAGGCGCGTCACCCGCACGGGCAGCGCCTGAAGGCGCTCGCGAATATAACTGCACGTGGCCTCGCTCTCGACATCCGTGTTGAGCGCCAGCAGCACTTCCCGGATCGCTTCCGCCTCCACGCGCCGGAGCAGGTCATCGAGCCTCAAATCCCCCACCCCGGTGTTGCCGGCCGGTGACAGCCGGCCCAGCAGCGCATGATACCGGCCGCTGAAGCCGCCGCTTTTCTCGATCAGCAGGATGTCGCTGGGATCCTCCACGATGCACAGCAGCGAGCCGTCGCGTTTCGGATCGAGGCAGAGCGTGCAGGGATCCTCCCGGATCGTGGTGATGCTCCCGCAGCGCGAACAGCAGCGGACCTCCTCGGCCACAGCCCGCAGCGCGGCATCCAGATCGGCCAGAAGCCCGCGCGGTTCGCGGGCCAGGCGCAGCGCCATGCGCTCCGCCGTGCGCCGCCCCACGCCGGGAAGGCGCCCCAGCTGGGCGCTCAGCCGGTCGAGATGCTCGCCGGCGTTCACCGCAAGCCGCCGAGCCCCGGCATGTTGAAGCCGGCCGTCACCTTGCCCATCTCCGCCGCCATCATCTCACGCGCGGCGGTCAGCGCCCCGTCCACGGCCACCTTGATGGTGTCTTCCAGCATCTCCGCCTCGTTCGGGTCGATGATTTTGGGATCGATCTTGATCGAAACCAGCGACCCGTCGCCGCGGGCCTTCACCGTCACCATGCCGCCGCCGGAGGAGAACTCGACCTCCTTCTCCCCGACTTCCTTCTGAATCCGCTCGATATCCTTCTGCATCGTCGCGGCTTTCTTCATCAGTTTCATCAGATCAGCCATTGTCGTCTCCTGTTCCTGTAAGCCGGACATCCGCCCGGCCTTGCTGTATGTCGATGATGCGGCCCTTGAACACGCGCAGGGCCGTCTGAACGAGCGGATTCTCCACCAGGTCCCGGCGGGATACCAGGTCGGGCGCAGCCTCGTTTTCGGCGGTTTCCGGCGGCGCGGGGGCGGCAGAAGATCCGGCCGGAACCACCGGGCCGGCCGATTCGCGCTGAGGCGCTTCCGGCGCCGGAAGCGGCGCGGCCAGGGCGTCGGACTCGGACGCGATGCGCAATTCCACGGTCACCGTCCGGCGCAGAACCTCGTGCAGGCCCACCTGGAGCGCGCTCAGGCAGCGCGGGGTGCCGGCCAGCTTTCGCATCTGTTCCGCGAAAGCGGGATCGAACGCCACCGTCACCTGCCGGTCATCCACCGCCACGGGGCGCCCGTGCAGCAGCAGGGTCTTGATGGCGGTGTTCCGGCGGGACGCCTCCTCGATCACAACCGGCCATTTGGCCCGGAGAATGCCCAGGTCCGCTCCGGATGCCGCGGGGGCCGCAGGGGCCTCCTGCGCCGGCATCCGGAAAGCCGGGGCCGCCTTGGCGCGGGCCGCGGGCGGGGCCGACGGGCCCGAGCCCGCCTCGCCCGCCGCCAGCATGTCCTTCAACCCGTGTATCTGGGCCAGCAGATCATCGATCGATACCGTCGTGGCGGCGCGCGAGCAGCGGATCAGGGCCGTCTCGAGAAGGGTCTTGCGGGACAGCGCATACCGGATCCGGGTCTCGGTCTGCACCAGGAGGTCGGCCATGCGCAACAGGTTGTCGGGTGGCGTCTTCCCGGCCAGGTTCTTCAGCGTCTCGGCCTGATCCTCGAGAATATCAAGCGCGGCGGCCGCGTCCGGCGCACAGGCAACGACCAGGAGATTGCGGAAATATTCGAGCAGTTCCACCACGACCCGCTGCATGTCCTTGCCGGCCTTGTCCATGGCGTCGATCTGCCGGATCAGCCCCGACAGGTTGCCTTCCAGGATGGCCACCACCAGATCCTCAAGCCCCTTGCGCGACACGAGCCCGAAAACGGACAGCACATCGTCCTCGGCGATCGACGCGCCGCGGAACGCGATCAGCTGGTCCAGGGCCGATTCCGCGTCACGCATGCCGCCTTCAGCCCCGCGCGCGATGGCCAGCAGGGCGTCGCGCGTGATGTCGATCGTCTCGGCCTTGGCGATCTGCGCGAGGTGCGAGACGATATCGCGCGACGAAATGCGGCGCAGGTCGAAGCGCTGGCAGCGGGAGACGATGGTGGCCGGCACCTTGTGGGATTCGGTGGTGGCGAAAATGAACTGGACGTAAGGCGGCGGCTCCTCGAGCGTCTTGAGCAGGGCGTTGAAGGAGCCCGGCGACAGCATGTGCACTTCGTCCACGATGTAGACCTTGGTCCGGCACCGCGTCGGCGCGTAGCGCACGTTGTCGATGATGATCTCGCGAACCTTGTCGACCTGCGTGTGGGAGGCGGCGTCGAACTCGATCACATCCAGGCAGTTCCCCGCGGCGATCTCCTTGCAGTTTCCACAGACGCCGCACGGGGTGGCGGACCGGCCCTTCTCGCAGTTCAGGGCCTTGGCGAGAATGCGCGAAAGAGAGGTTTTCCCGATGCCGCGGGGCCCCACGAAGAGATAGGCATGGGCGACGCGGCCGGAGGCGATGGCATTTTTCAACGTGCGCGTGACATGGTCCTGTCCCACGACGTCGTCGAACTGCTGGGGGCGCCATTTGCGCGCCAATACTTCATAGGCCATGAAAACCCCGTTCTTGTCCGCTGCGCCGGGCGCGCCTTGCGGGTTCCGGATTCGACCCGATGCCCAGGATACTCAAAGCACCTGACCGGCCGGCTTGCCGTTGCTACCTTCCGGTCCTGGCGGGATTTCGCCGGCGGCCCGGCCTTCAAGCCCCGGGCACCGGGGCGAACCCGGAACCGGTTCGCTCGCGTTGTGTAGGACTGCGGATTACTCTAAACCGGATCGAAGCGGCAAGCAAGCTTAGAGCGACGAAATCACGCGTCCGTTCGGCAGTTGCATCGCGCCGGCGGGGCGGCTAGACTGCTTACATGGATGAAGCGGACAACCAGATGCACGAGCGCTACATGGCCCTGGCGCTCCGGGAAGCGGAAGACGCGGCCGAAGCCGGCGAGGTTCCGTGCGGAGCGGTGATCGTCAGGGACGGGCGCATTCTCGGACGGGCGCACAACCAGGTCGAGCAGTTGAAGGATCCCACGGCGCACGCCGAGATCCTGGCCATCACCCAGGCCGCGGCGGCGCTGCAGGACTGGCGGCTGACCGGCTGCACGATTTATGTGACCAAGGAGCCCTGCCCCATGTGCGCGGGCGCCATCGTGCTGGCCCGTATCCCGGACCTGGTGTTCGCCGTTCCCGATCCGAAGCGCGGCGGCGCAGTATCGGTCTTTTCCATCGTCAACTGCCCGACGCTGAATCATCGCGTCCGGGTGACCCAGGGAGTGCTGGCGGAGGCCTGCAAGGCCGAGTTGCAGGCGTTCTTCAGGAAATTGAGGGAATCCGCCGCGGAGTGACCGGCTCAGCCGAACTTGATGACGATATCATCGTTCTTATCCGGTTCCGCCGTCTTCTGCTTCTCCACCTCGATCGGGGCATAGGAGGGCAGGATGCGGTAATAAACCTCCAGCATGAGCGTGCTCAAAGCCGTGCAATAAACGGGACCGTAGGCGGCTTCCTGTGAGAATGGCGCCGGACACCAGCTGCCGTCCGGATTCTGCATGCTGCAGAGCGTCGGGGCAAACTGCTTGTTCCACAGGATCCAATCCTTGCCGCCCTGCTGGAAACGCGCCTGGGTAATGTAATACCAGGCATAGAGCGGCCACGTGCTGGTCTGCCGCAAATCCTGGTTCGGCAGGTTCGGGTCGGACTTGGTCCAGCGGAAGTTGAGATTACCCAGGGCCTTGATTCCGGCTCGGGCTTCGGAATCCATGGCGTGCCCGGTCAATTGCATGCACAGCACGCCGACGCCGGTCATGGGCATGTTGGGCCCTTCCGTCTTGAGGCGTGTGCTGTACCGGAACATGCCGGAGCTGTTGTCCGCCAGGACCGTCATCCCGCGGATGCCGGTTTCGATGGTCGACTTGAGCCCCTTGTTCTCGGCGCCCGCGTTCAGCGCCGCCTCCAGGGCCTGGATATGCCACCCGGCCAGCGAGACGTCAAGATTGGCCTCGGGCCCCTTCTTGTAATCGTAGTCCCAGCTCCCCCCCTCATGCTGTCCATCGATGATCACCTGGACCGCATCTTCCATCGCAATGCGGAGATAGGGGATGCTGGTCAGTCCGTAGGCTTCGCTGATCGCATACGTGCCAATGGCGTGCTCGTAGACGGCAATCTGGGTGGGATGCATATTACCGTAGGATGGCCCGCCGCCCCGGAACATGCCGTCCTTCTGGGTCTTTAACAGGTAGCGAAGCCCGCGGCGGATCGTATCGCCATATTCCTTGGAAGCCGTGGTCTCGCCATGAGCCAGGAACGACAACAGCGCCAGACTGGTCATGCTGACGCGGTAGGAAGGCCCCCAGGAGCCATCGGGATACTGATGCTCCTTCAGCCAGCGCAAGGCTTTCAGGACGGCCACCTCGGTCCGGTCCCCCAGCCCGCCGCCGTACTTGCCCAGCGCGCCTTCGCGTCCGGCCGTACTTCTTCCAACCCACAGGCCCTTGAAGACGACCGGAGAAGCGGACTCCAACATGTTCAAATCGGACAGATCCACGCCGGAATCGTCGGACGTCGTTCCCACGGCATCAACGGAAGGCGGTTCCTGATCAATGCTGACCGTCGGAGGAGCCACGGCGTCGACAACCGTCGGAAGATCTTCCAGCTTCTGCAGCTCCTTGGTTAGCTCCTCGAGCTTTTCCGGAGGCGTCGTCGTTACGACAATCGCTTCGACCAACTTGTCCGTAGACCGTTCGCCCGTGCTGACAAACGTGAAAAGCGCAGCCAGCACCAGCGCGTGAATGAGTACCGTACCAGTCGGCCCCCAGAGATTATCGATCAAGCGTCGTATTCGCCATTCCATTTCCGAACTCCGCTATTGCATGCTACCCACGGAAAGATTAGTCAAGCCGACCTTGGCACACTGATCGAGCACTTCGACTAATTCGTTATGCCTCGAATCCACCGAACACAGGATCATGACGGTTTGCTTGGGGTTCAAGGCCGCCAGTTTAGCCAGGATTTTCGATAGCCCCGTCATGTCCAGCCCCGTTCCGTTCATCAGGATCGCGCCCTGATAGATCTCAATTTTCAACATCTGGGGCGGCGGCTTGGACTTGTCCACCGGCGGCTTGGCCGATGGGCTGAAGACGTCCAGATGGGCGGATACATCGACCGGCTTGATGGTGAAAATAAAATAAATCAGGAGCTGGAACACCACGTCAATCATGGGCGTCATCGGAATTTCTCCGGACTCCATGTTTTTCCTGGGTCGTCGTCTTGCGGCCATGAAAGTCTCCTATTTAGGGGCCTGTTTCGCCTTTTCCTTTGTCGCAACAAAGGAAACCCGGAACAGGCCTGCCCGGCCGGCCGCCTGCATGGCGGCCCGCACCGATTCATGCCGTGCCCCCCGATCGGCCCGGATCTGAACCGGCGTCGTCTGCCCTCCGACGTTCCTCGCCTGTTTAAGCACATAGGTCAAATGGGCTTCGTCGAGGATTTGCTTCGAGATCGACAGCCGGCCCTTGGCGTCGACTTCGACCGTCACCGTTCTCGGATCGCGTTTTTCAATCATCGGCCCGTTCGGAGAAAAGGCCAGATTGATGGATTCATTGAATACCTTGCGTTCCAGGTCCGTTGTGACGACGAAAAAAATAATGAGCTGAAACACGATGTCGATCATCGGCGTCATGTTGATGCCCACTTCTTCCTGGGATCGTTTAGCCATATCTTGCTCCCCGGACGCTTTCCAAAATCACTATTCCTGCACAATTTCAACGTTGCGCAGGGTCTTGATCAGGTCGTTCGTCAGAATGACCATGCTCAGAATGATGTTGTTGGCCCGATTGCGGAAGTAATAGAAGAAGGCAACCGTCGGCACGGCCACAACGAGGCCGGCGGCCGTCGTGTACAACGCCTGGGCGATGTTCATGGCCAGCATGGCCTGCTGCGCGGCGCCGCCCGTCTGGGTGGCCAATGTGGCGAAAGCCCAGATCATGCCTTGCACCGTTCCCAGCAGCCCGAGCATAGGCGCGAGGTTGGATACCACCGACAGGTACGACACCTTCTGCAGAAGGCGCTCGCTCTCCAGATCGGCGACGGCATTGATCGACTCCTGAATCACATCGAACCCCTCCTCGACGTTCTCGAAGCCGGCGCGGAGAATGTTGGACAGGATGGTGGGCTCGGCGCGGCAATGCTCCAGAGCCTTGCCGACGTCCCCCTCATCCATAGCCTTGCGAACCTTGTCCAGAAGATCCTGGGGCATGATGCGGCTCTCGCGGATCTTGACATAGGAATCGATGCAGAGGTAGACGCCCGCCACCGAGGTTGCCAGCAAACCGAGCCACAGGAGCACGCCAAGAACACCGCTGCTCTTGACGACGATCATAAAGTCGCTCATGGCGGACGTTTCCTTCTTGCTGGCGTCCGCTGCCTCCTCAACCGTCATTTCGCCGGAGCCGGCGGCCTTGACGGCACCCGCTGCAGCGGGCGCCGGTGTCGGAGCGGGCGCAGGATCTTGCGCCATGGCGGAAAACCCGACCGTCAAGAAAACGCCTATAGCGGCCACCATCACCATGCGCAATCCATTGCTCTTCATCCTGCCGACTCCTTTCGAATACTCCACTGATGTTAACCGTCTCGATTATTCCTGCTACGGGTTTCCCGCTTTTGCTTTGGCTTGGGCTGAAAACGCGCTGTCCGGAAACTCCTGCACTACTTCCCTGTAATAAAACGCGGCCTTTTCCGAGTCGCCCATCTTCGCCAGGCACTCTGCAGCCTGAAACGCCGATTCAGCCGCCTCATCCTTGAATTCCTTGAAGAACCGGGCGTTCCGCATGAAATCATAAAGCGCGGCCTCGATGTCACCCGCCGCCAGCCTGGCCCGGCCGCGAATCAATTGGGCCTGGGCGGCCTCTCCCCGGGTCCCCTTCCGGATCGCGTTGTCCAGAAGCGGCATGATTTTTTCCGTTTCGCCGCCCGCTGCCAATGCCCGCAGATAGCCCGCGCGGACGGCCTCGTCGCCCTGCATGTCCTTGAATTCCGCCATCAGCGCTTCGTAGGCCTCAACGGCCTTCTTCCCCTCGCCCGCTCCGGCATAGGCCTGGGCCAGCAATTTGCGGGCCTTCACATCCCAGCCCAGAAACCGCAGATCCTCGCTCAGTTTCTCTAAAACGGGAACAGCCTCGGCGAAGCTCTTTTTCTGGACCAGCGATTCGGCCTTGAGCAGATCGGCCGGCTGGTCCATCACCACCTTGGTGCCCTTGGGGTATTCCATCCGGGCGCCGGCGGAGGTCGTCAGGAAAACAAGGCCGTCCTTCGATGCGCGCACCTCCGTGCCCTCCATCTTGCGGCCATCCGGCAGGATGACGGCGGGCGGGGCGGCCTGCAGCATGGCGGCCGCCAAAACCAGACATCCGGAGAACATGAGGCGGATACTCACTTGGCGCCTCCCGTGGAGAGTTTCATGATGGCCTCGGACCGCCATTTCCGAACATTGGCGGCGCCTTCGGCCGTCGGGAATTCGGCGGTGAAGCGGTCGCTGTTTTCGATCACATCATCCCACTTGCCCGCGTCCCGGAAGAGGCCGATGCTGTTCTGAAGCGCCTCCCGGTAATACGGGCGGATAACCGGATCGTCCTTCTTCCCGAGTAAGACGACCCGCTGATACGAGGCCAGGGCTCCATTCGAATCGCCCATCGCCTTCTGCAGGGAGGCCAGTTCGATGGTGGCCTGGGTGATCAGCTTCTGATCCGTCGCGCGCTCGAAAACATCGCGCAGGATGCCCATGGCTTCTTCCGGTTTCCCGTCTTCCTTGTAGGCATTGCCCAGCAGGAACCGGGCTTCAAAAAACAGGGCCGACCGGGGATACTTCTCGACGAGGCGCTTGAGGCTTTCCACCGCCTCCCTGTATTTCTTGACGCTGGTCTGGGCTTTGCCCATCGCCAGCAGCGCGCGCTGCTCGTTGTCGCTGCGCGCGGCCGAAACATCAGCGGGAGCCGCGTCGATCTTCTCAACGGCCTTGCGCAGGGCCAGGATGGCGGATTCATCGTCGCCCCGCTCCTGCAGGAGCAGGCCGGCGCGGAGGAACTGGTCAACCGGGAACTTGCCCGAATCGCGCAGCATCTCGTCCAGCACTTCGCGGGCTTTGGCCGCCTGCCCGATTTCAATCAGGCTGCGGATCATGGCCAGCTTGGCGTTCTGCCCGGCATCGGATTTCGGATACTTCGTCGACAACTCATCGAAAATGGCGGTCGCCTCGGCGGACTTCCCGTCGCCCAGCAAAATAGCGCCCATGCTGCTGAGGGCGGACGGGGACAGGGTGGAACCGGGAAATTCGTCGACAAAGAGCCGGAACAGCCCAACTCCTTCCAGCCGCATGGCCGCCCCGGCAGGTCCTGAAGGAGCCATCATCGTCCGGCAATGGGCCGTGAAGAACTTGGCCTGCTGGTGCACCTCCTCATTCTTCCGCATGGCGTCAACAGACACGCTGTACGGGCCGCCCTTGTTGTCCAGCCAGCCCGTCAATTCCTGGTAATGCGCGAACGCATTGGTGTAATCGCCGCTCTGGCGGTAGGAATCCGCCAGGCAAAGCTTGGCCTGGGCCTTCTCGGACCCCGGCTGCGCTTCGGCCAGGTAGGCGGAAAAGCCCTCGATGGCCTTGGGAAAATTGGAGCTGAGGAAATGGGCCCATCCGATCCGGCTCATCGCCGGAAGGAACCGCTGGGTCTTGGCGTACCGCTGGGCAAGCCGCTGATAATAGACAATGGCGCCCTCGTAATCCTGCAACTTCCAGCGCTGCTCGCCCAGCATGAAAAGAATGTCGGGCGCCGAGGCATGCTCGGGAAAGTCCTCCAGATATCGCTCGTAAACGAACTGATACAGCTCCCGGTTCTGGGCCTCGAAATAGATCCGGCCCACGCGCAGAAATCCCTGGGCCGCCAGGGGATTTCCGGCGAACCGCTCGCCCATGTAATAGGCGATAGCCTTGACGGACCGGACATCCTTCAGCTGCACATCGCATTCCATCAGGTTGGCCAGGGCGCCCATGGCCTCTTCCCCGTCAGACAGATCGTTCAAAGCCTTGACGTATTGCTCGGCTGCCTTGGCGTATTCCTTCCGCCCGAACAGGCTGTGCCCTTCCTTGATAACCACCTTGGCGATCTTCTCCTTGCCGCCCTTCTTCGCCTCAACCGTGATCTCCTTGCCCGTCAATTCTTTCAGCCGGTCCTTGAGCTGCGACACCTTCTCGCCCGACATCGTACTCCAGTCGCTGCCCGGATACCCGGCAAACACATTATAATACTCTGTCAGCCCACGGACATACAGGTCCACCGCCTGCTTGGTGCGGGGTTCGTCGGCGGCCAGGTATTCCAGGCCGCGCTCCGTGTCCTTGAGCGCGGGAAAGCCGACCCCGATGATCAGATCAGGCTGTACCGTGGCGCCCGTGGCCTTGTCGTAGGCGGTCAGGCCGTCAATCATCTTCTGGACCCGCTCCTTGAGCTTGTTTTTCCGCTCCGCCACCGCGGCCGTCCATCCGCTGTTTTCCAGTTTCCCCAGCAGATCCGAAAACTCCTGAATGCCCTTCTGGAAACCGGTGAAAGCTTCCTGCCGCTGCGTCGAACTGCCGGGCAGGTTGATGGTTGTCTTGTTCTTTTTCGCCGAATCGAGAAGATTGGCATCGCGCTGGTTGACCCGCACGATCAGTTTCCAGAGCCCGTCATATTCGCTGGCGGCGCGCTCCAGGAACCGGAGCGCCTCGGCCTCCCGGAGCTCCCGGGTATTGGTCAGCAGGTCCGCGCGATCCTTGTAGATGGCGCCCAGCAGGGAGCGGGCCCCCGCATAGGGACTCTCGGAGATCATGCCGGATTCGGACAACTTCTCGTCCGCCTTCTTCAGCATGACCATGTTCTTCTGGAGCAGATCGATGGCCCTCTCGTCATACCCCTCGATCAGGTCGGCCTGGGCCAGACCTGTCACCGCGCGCCCGAACCAGAGATCCATGCCTCCCCACACCACCTCGTCGCAGTTGGCGCGGGCCTTCTTGAGAAGGGCATCCCGCTCCTTGCCGGCCGGCATGTTGCGTCCGCCGCGGAGCAGCATCTCGGCCTGCTCCATCTTAAGCTGCCGGATCTGGTCGCGCTCTTCGGGCGCCATCAGGGGGATCATCTTGTCGTACATCTTGGCGGCGCCCAGCGGATCGTTCCGCATCGACAGCATCTGCCCGTACTTGTAAGCCGAATCGCGGTAGAACCGGCTCAGATCCGGATCCGTCGGCGCGGCATTCGTGTACCGGTTGAAAAACTCCACATACAGCAGGCGGGTCCGCTCCGTATCCCCGGTTTGGAAATAGCCGTCGGCCAGTGCCAGCATAATGGCCTGGGCTTTGGGGCTGTCCTTGGACATGGAGGCGACCAGTTCCTCGGCCTGTTTGAACCGGCGTCGGGCGATGAGCGCTTCGGCCCGGATCACCTTGGCCCGCTCCTTCGCGGCGGGGTAGTTCAGCTCCACCTGGTCCATGATTTTTTCAGCCGTCTCGGGCATGTTCAACTTGCGGATCAGGCCCGACGCGAATTCAAACTCGCGATCCAGCGCGGGATTGGCGTTGGTGTCCGGTTCCTGCGCCAGGACGGGACCGGCCAGCATCAGAAAAAAAGCTGCCGCGAGCAGACCCAACTGCCGCGACACGTGACTGGATTGTGGCATTGTTTCCTCGCAGGATGACCGGATAGTAATACCCCAAAGAAGGGGCCGAAGTCAAGCGCATGCCCTTATTTCGGCACATCTCCGTTGAAGTTCAGCATCATATATTGGTTGAACGCGTAATTGATCACGTTTACGCCAAGCTTGTAGGCCTGGGCCGTGACGCCTTCGCTCGCGCCGGAATGACCCGCCTTCCAGGCGTCATTCACGTCGCCCTGGTGGTAGAAGACCACCCAGCGGCCCTTGTACTTGATGCCCATGGCATTGTTTCCGGAATGATGCCAGAGCGGCGGAGCGCCATTCGGAAACGAGAACGGCTGCTGGAAAATCACGTCGTCCTTGGAAATCTCAACCATGGGAAGATCCGGGAAGATCCGTTTCATCAGCGGACGGAAATTCCGGTCGAACTGGCCGCCGCCGTTATCCGCGAACAGCAGTCCGCCCATGTCCAGGCAGTATTCCCTCAGGATCTTGATTTCGGCATTGGACAGGTTGATGGACCCCTTGAGACCGCCGGTGAGATAAACAAAGGGCGGTGCCCGGTTCTTGGGAAACCGTTTCAGCTGGGCGATCGGACGGGATTCCGTTTCCGAGGCGATCTCAAACCCGGTATAGTCACGGAATTTCAAGAGGAGATTATAGTCGGCCCCGTAGCCCATGTCCTGGTCCCAGTCGCCGCCGTCATACTGGAGCCGGATGAAGCGGACCCGGGCGTTCTTCATGCCGTTCGGCCAGCCGCCCTGCTTGCCCCCGCCCTGCCCCAGCTTGCCCAGTTTCTGCGCCTCATAGGTGTTCTGGGTCTCCTTGTCGACCTCCTCCAGCACCTCGCTGTCCTCCAGCTTCGGCACATAGAAGGAGACGGCGGTGTTCATGTTGAGGACATACTTCTTCTCGGGCTTCTTCTTGACCCTCTTGACCTTGACCATTTCGATCTGCGGCGTTCCGCTTCCCTCCGGCACGCCGTACGGGGCCTCGTCGCATCCCCACCAGGCCAGCATGGGCACCAGGAAAATAAGGAAGAAATGGATGCCGCCCGACCAGTAAAGAGCCTTGCGGAAGCCGGGCTCGGCTCCGTGGGAGCGCATATTGGCCCAGAGCTTGTCCGCCCAGCGTGGTTCGGATTCCGGAGCTCCGTAAAAGACCGCCACGGAACGCCGCGACAGGACAACGACTGTAAACAGGGCAAACACCAGCCACGGCATCACCCGGCCGACGCCGTTCACCCAGAGTTCATTCCGGACATAATTGGGATAAACTTCCGAATTAACGGCATTGAGTTGGCCGGGAATCGACGTCACCATCCACCAGAGAAACAGCGTCAGCAGCAGGAAACCCGCGGCGCCCGCCTTGAGCAGCAGGTGGCTGACCCGCTTGCGCAGGAAAGCCGCAAGAGCCGCCACCGGGAGAAGAACGGTCAGGAAAAGAGAAAGGAACTGGATGCTCTGCAACAGGAAGTCCAGGGACCCGGCCGGAAGCGCGCCCAGCTGGGCCGGAAGCATGCCAGAAAACTGGCACAGCGCGGGGATGCGCCCGGGCGTCACGCGGGACGGGATCAGGAGCAGAGCCGTCGTCAGCAGCCCGATCCAGCAGGACATCGGCACCGCGTATAGGCACCCCACGCCCCGCCGCCCCCATCCGGCCAGCCGGGCGCGGCCCGGTGCGGTCCGGCCGGCCATGCTGCCCCCGGCCCGCCGCAGCACGGCCGACAGGGCGTTCCACCGGGGCCGGCCCCAGGCGATCGCGCGGGTCGACCGCAAAAGCACGGCGGCGTCCATCCGATCCGGGAACTCCAGGATGGCACGGATGGCCGGCTTGTGCCGGAGCCTGATCAGCATCATGCGCAAATCAAACACGCCAGGGGTCTCCTCAAAACGCTACCGAAGGCCGAGATCCACCTGGGTGTCGCCCGGTTTTTCGCCGGGAGCCGGAAGCGCTTCCCCGGGATTGGCCGGCGCGGGTTTGGCCGGTTCAGTCTTTCCCGCGTCAGGTTTGACGGCCGTTGTGGTGTCGGCGGAAGCCGGCGGCTTGACCGGAGCCGACACCGAGGCCGGGGCGGCCACCGTGGAGGCGCCGCCGGTTTCGGGAGCCGCCATCGGGGATGAAACCGCCGTCACCACATTGGTTACCGCCCCTTCTTCGGCGGGCGGCGGAGGCGTCACAAAATAGCCTTTGATGGTGCCCACCGACGTGGCGGCCATCAGGATGGCGTGAACGAGGATGGATGTCCGGACATAGCGCCCGAAGCGGCTGTCGCGAATCTCCGCCATGACGGCGTCCGGAACGGCGGTTTCGGCCTCGGTCATCGCTTCATCCGGATTCTCCAGAAGCTCTTTCTCGATCTGGGCCGCGGACCGGGTTCCGGCTGGCGGCGAGGCCAGCCGCTGCGCGGTGGCGGAGCGGACCTTATCCTCGAGGCGGTTAATGGTCTGGCGGGCCGCATCCATTTCAGCCTTGAAATGAACCGACAATTCCTCCTGGAGATGCTGCCGTTCATCCGCCTTCCTGGCGGCCAGCGCCTGCTTCTCCTTTTCGGCCTTCTCGGCCTTGAGCCGCTCAACCTCAAGACGCAGCTCCATGTCCCGCATCTGACGCATCAGCACCTCGAGCTTCTGCTCCTGCGCGCGAAGCTGCGGCTGCAGATCCGGGGCCGGCGGAACGCCCGCAACGGGAGCCGCTTCCGCCTTCGGTTCCACAGCCGGGGCGGGTGCGGGAGCCGCAGGAGCGGGCGGGCGGACAGGCGCGGATTCGGAAACGGGAGCCGGCGCAGGTTCGGCTTTCGGCAGCGGTTCCGCCGAGGGAGCCGGACGGGACTCGACCGGCGGTGGCGGAGCCGCCGCGGGCGGGGTCGCACGGGCCGCGGGAGCCGCCGGCTGTTCCTCTTTTGCTGAAGCGCCGGGCACAAGGGTTTTCTTGACGCACTTCGGGCACTGGATCGACTTGCCGGCAAAGGATTTCAGCACCTTCAGGGCGGACGCACAATTCGCGCAGGCAAACGCAATGTAGGCGCCGTCCGCAACGGGCGCCTTGGGCTCGGCGGGCGCCGTCGGCTTCGGCTCCGCGGCGGGGGGAACCGGCGCATCCGGGGCAGGCGCGGGCGAGGCCGCCTCGGACCGGGCCGGAACGGGCGTCTTCTTGGTGCACTTGGGGCATTGAATCGTCTTGCCGGCAAAGGTCTGCAGCACTTTCAGGCTGGCCTTGCAATTGGCGCAGGTAAATTCGATGTTCATCTCATCGTCCTTTCTTATCCCCAACCAGCGTAATCTCCGCTCCGGCCTTGCTCAAAGCCATCAGCACCTTGCCGAAGTCCTTTTGCTGCTGCTTGCGGTCCACTTTCAGCATCACCTGCTTGTCCGTCCGGTCCTTCAACAGGGCCGAAACCTCCGGCTCCAGGGCATCCGGGGCATACGCGTCGCCCTGCAGCCAGACCTTTCCCTCGGAATCCATGATGATGCTGATCGGCGGGCTCTTGACCTTGTCGATGTCCGGCGATTCCGCCGGCTTGATCTTGATGTTGGACTCCTTCATGAAAACAGAGGCGACCATGAAGAAAATGATCAGCAGGAACGCGATATCGCCAAAGGACGCGGTCGGCACGAACGGCATGCGGCGGCGGGGGCGGGCAATCTTCATGAGGCCCCTCCGGCCGCAGGAGGGGCGTTGGTCCCGGCCGCGCTATCCGCGGCCTCCGTTTTCTTTGCTTCCTCGGTGGCTTCGGCAAGCGCCAGGATGCCGCCCTGCTTCGAAATCGCGGTCACCACCTCGAAATAACGGTCGTAGCTGACTTCGGGGGCGCTTTCCAGCACGATGAACCGCCCCTCCTCCTTCTTCTCCGAAAGCTTCATGTCGGCCAGCCGTTCCCGCAGCTGGGTCATGGTGACGTCCTTCTCCATGAACTGCATCGAATCGGCCGTCAGGATCACGGTGGGATAGTCGCCATCCGCTTTCTTGGCGGGATCCTGCGTGCTGGACGGAATGATGACCGCCAAGCCCATCGTCTTCACGAAGGTGGTGGTGAGCACGAAGAAGATGATGAGGAGAAAGGCGATGTCCGAAAAGGACGTGACATCGATATCGCCTAACGGCCTCGGTTTGCGGGCAACTTTCATTCCGATTGCGGAATCCTAAACCTGCTGGCGCAGATGAATAAACGACACCAATTCGTTGGCCGATTCCTCGATCCGGATGGTCACCTGCTCCAGTTGGGTCGAGAAATGGTTGTAGATGATCACGGCGGGCACCGCGATCAGAAGGCCCGCCGCGGTCGTGATCAGGGCCTCGGCGATGCCGCCGGCCACCACGCTGCCCTGAAGGGCGCCGGCCGAGGACATGGCGGCAAAGGCCCGGATCATGCCGGTCACGGTGCCGGTCATGCCCAGCAGGGGCGCGGAGCTGCCGACCAGCAGCAGCAGGCTGATCCGCTTGTCGAGCGCCGCGATCACATGCGGGGCGTAATCCCCCATGCTCTTTGAGACGCTATCCTCGATTTCGCCTTTCGCGCGTTGGAGTGCCACCATTTTCTTGTACCGGGTCAGCCCCACGAGCAGGACGGCCGCCACAGGCCCGCGCGTCTCCTCGCACAGCCGGATGGCATCCTCCACCTTTCCGGACGCCAGCAGCTGAAACACCATGCGCCTCATGGCAGAGGTGTCCTTCGACGCCAGCTGGAACACGCGCCAGCGCTCAAACGCGACCGCCAAACCCACGATCGAAAGGGCCAGCAAGGGCCACATCATCGATCCGCCATCCAACATATACTTCAACATCGCCGATCTCCCTCGTGCCGCTGCTTACTGCTTGTTGACCAGTTCGAGAACCTTCGTCGCCTTGGCCGCCGCGGCGCTGTTCGGGTAGTCCCGCGTGACCTGCGAAAGCTTTTCGCGGGCCTCGTCCTGACGGCCGACCCGGACCAGGACCACGCCCCATTTCAGGAGCATCTCATCCAGGAACGGGGCGTCGGGATAATCCTGAACCACGGTCTGGATCATCTCCAGGCAGCGGGGATAATCGCGGGCCTCCAAATGGAAATCGATCACCTTCCCCAGCGCCTCGCCGGCGAACGGGGAATCGGGATACTGCTCGGCGCAGGCCTTGTAGGCCCCGATCGCCTGGCCCATCGCCTTGAGGCGCTCTTCCTTGCCCAGCTTCGAGTCGATCCCCTTCTCCAGCGTCGTGGCGATCAGGTACTGCGCCTCGGCCTTCATCTCGGGGCCGACCTTCAGGCTCAGGATGCCGTGCAGGATGCTGGTCGCGTCTTTCACACGCCCCGCGTCCAGGTTGGCGCGGGCGATCTGCATCATGGCCACATCGGTCAGCTGCGACGACGGGAAGAGCGTCATCAACTGCCGGCAGGTGGCGATGGCGCCGTTCAGGTCGTCCTTCGCGATCTGCAGCTCCCACTTGATCCGGTACGCCTCCTCAACCAGATCGTGCGCCATGGCGGTCCGGGACGAGCGGCGAATGACGTCGTCCACCTTCTCAAGGCCCGTGTCCGCCTTCTCCTTGGACCGGCCGACCAGACCCACATCCTTGAAGATGCCGGCCAGCCGGAGGTAGAACTTGGCCTCGGTGATATTCTTGCGGGCGCGCAGGTTTTCGGTCGACACTTCGCGCTGGGCGACCCAGACATCGGGAATTTCACCTGTCAGGAAATCGGCCCTGGCCGCCACCTTGCGCGGCTCCTTCAATCCGCCGATATGCTCCTTGTCGGTATATTCCAGGAACACCACATCCTTCTCCATGGCGTTCAGGATGGCGTCGGTCATGCTGGCGGCGCCCCCCTCGGCGAGCGGCTGCACGCTCAGCGTGCCGGTGAACAGGCCCGAGTGGCCCTCCGTCTCCTGAAGGGTCATGTCGAGGGAGTCGCGGTCCTGGAACAGGAGGGACTCCTCGTTGGTCGACGTCACGCCCTCCTCCACCGGCATCTTGAAGCGGGCTGTCAGCTTGACCTTAACGGTATCGCGCCCCTCGGTGGTGTCCATGTCGAAATCCTTGACGCGAAGGAAGGTGGGCTGTCCCGAAAAGACGCCGTGCACGTATTCCCGGAACGCGCCGTCGGTGAAGCCGGCAACGGCCGTCGAGACGGCGCGGGACTTCCCGATGCGGGTAACCTTGGCGGAGCCGTCCTTGGTGTTGGAATCCACATAATCCGCGGCAACCGTGTCAAAGCCCTTGACCTCCAGCACCCCGTTCGTCACGACCGGCTTGCCGAGCGCCATCTTGACGCTGCCGAGATAGTATTCGCCGTCCACGTCGAACACGGCCATGTCCAGCCACTCGCGATCCCCGGAGCCGCTTGTCAGGCTGACCTTGAGCGAGCCGCCCGCGGTCTTGAGGACGCGCAGGTCCTTGTCCTTCACCTTGACGAAAAAGCGCTGCCCGGACTCCACGAGGCTTTCGTCGTTGGTATTGGGCGCCACGCTGGTGCCGACCATCTTCAGGGCGTCCACCACCTTGCGCCAGCGCTTGAGCTGGAAGTGGCACATCCCGATGTAATAGTAGGATTCGTTGGCGAAGACGCTCCAGGGGTATTCCTCGGTCACGCGGCGGAGCGTGGACAGGGAGCGCGGATAGTCGGCCATGCCGTAGTAGCAGATGCCGATGCGGTAGATGGCCTCGGCCTTCTCCTCGGGGGCGGCATCGGCCGCGTCGATGACCGGCTGCAGGTTCCGGATGCCGAGCGCGTAATCGGCCTTGGTCGCATAGTACTTGCCCAAGGCAAGCCACGCCTTGAAGCGGACCGCCGATTTCGGAAACGTCGTCGCAAGGGACGCCAGCACCTTGGTGCCGCGCTCCTCCTGGCGGTCCTCGATCAGCGTCAGCCCCTGGCGCAAGAGGCGCAGGGCCTGGTTGTCGGCTCCGCCGGCGTTGGCATCGTCTTCGGCCGCCGCCGCGGCGGGAGCCGGGGGCTGCTGGGCCCGCAGCGACTGGACGCCGAGGGAAAGGCAGCAACCGGCCACCAGTATTCTGAAAAGGCGCTTGTTCATGAACCTGTCACTCCTGTTACTCTTCATCGATCACACCGCCGCCCGTCCCCGACACGCCAAGCCGCTCAAGCATCTGGTGAGCCTGGGACGCGGGCTGTGACTTGGGGTACTTCTTGAGAACCGTTCGAAGGGCGGCCACGGCATTGGCCTTGTTGCCCGCCCGTTCCCAGATCTCGGCCTTCCGCAAGGCCGCCTGGGGCGCATCCCGCTCGAAGAAATTCTCGATCTCGGTCAACGCGCTCACGGCGTTGTCCGGCTTCTTCCAGCGCTCATAGCACTCCGACGTGGCCCAAATGCTGCCGGGAGGATCGTTGATCATCGCATACAGCTTGATCGCCTCCTCGTATTTGGCCAGACGGTCCTTGTAAAGCTGGGCCCGGAGCCGCAGGGCGCGCATCGGCAGGACCTTGTCGTCAAGCTTTTCCAGGTCCTCGCACTTCGCGGCCTGCTGCACGTATTGCTCCTTCGCGCCCAGCACTTCGATCTCTTTCCACAAGGCCAGGGGCGGACGCTCGATGCGCGCGATGACTTCCATGGCCCGGTCGAACTGCCGGGCGTTCCGCAGGCGATCGGACAGGCTCGCGAGCCCGTCATCCTTCTCGGGGTTCATCATTTTCAGATACAATTCCTTACACCGGGCGATCATGGCGGAAAAGACCACCTCGGCATCGGACCCCGCCGTCAGCCGGGCGCTGAAGGCGTTGAGGACCGACAGGGCGGCATACATCTGCGCGGCGGCGTCCAGCTTGTTCAGCTGGGCCGTCAGCGCCTCCGAAAACGTTTTCCACTCGCCCGTAACCTTGTAGCCGGCATTATCCGCGTCCGACAGGCGGGCCGACATCAGGCTGGCGGAGGCGGCGACCGGCCCCCCCCCTCCCTGCGTCTTAAAGAACGCCAGCGCATCCGCCGCCGTGCCGGCCCAGTCGGACTTGAAATCGGCTTTCAAGGCCACGGTCATCAGGCGCCCGTACCAGTCAAGCTCACGGGCCTCCGCGGCATAATCGCCCTTCTTCTCCCGCAACCAGCTGTAGCAGGACTTGCGCGACTTGGCGGGCATGGCGTCGAACACGGCCAGGGCGCGCTCGACGGCATAGTTCAGGTTGTCCGCCTTCTTTTTCCCCTCCAGCGGGAACTCGGCCAGCAGGTCGTCCGTGTCGCCAAACCGTCCCTCCCGGCTGAACAGCTCGACGAGCCGCTGCCGGGCGGCCGAGGCCGTGACGTCGGGCCGGCCCAGGAAATCGTTCTTGAACGACTCGATGACGCGGCGCCAGCAGCGCTCGGCCTTCTTCGAATCGTTGATGGACAGGTAATAATCGGCCAGCTTCACCAGCGCCAGGTCGGACAGCGGATTCTGCAGGTTGTTATCCTTGTCCGTGATCTCCTGAAACACGGCGAATCCCTGCTCTCTATTCCCGTTTTCGATTAACGCCATGCCCTTGAGGAAGCCGGCCGGAACGGCGGCGTCGGGATTGTCGGCAAAGAAATCGAGCACCTCGTTGTAGCGCTCGATGGCCTTGTTCCGGAACTTGGCCAGGTGGTAGCTGTAGCCTTGGAGCAGAAGGGCCTGCGCGTAGGCGTCCGTCTTGGGCCAGGCCGTGACGAACTTCTCGAACTCCAGGGCGGCCGCCTCGTACTGGCCGTCCCGGATCATCGTCTCGGCCCGCCCGAACTGGACCCGCTCCGATTGCGAGAGCTTGCCGTATTTCCGGGGCGGCAGGTGCCAGTCCCAGGCGCCGGAGAAAATCTCCTCGGCCGGCCCGGCCCAGCCGGAAGACGCCAGCGCCGCCAGGGCCCAGGCCATCATCCCCCGCTTCATCCAGTCCATCCGATTCATCGCGCTCCGGTCTCCCGCCTATTGCTCGGTGGCAAATTTCTTGAAGGTTTGCTCGTTCTGGACCAGCTGCCCGCGGGCGAACTTGGCCCACTTGGTCTCCGGGTAATCCCAGGTCAGCCGTTTCAACGTGATGTAGGCATTCTTCATGTCCGTGTTCTTGACGTAGCAATCGCCCAGCCAGTACATGGATTCGGCCCTCAGGTCCTTGTCGTCGTAGGTCGCGATCAGCTTCTCGAACTTGGTGATGGAATCCTGCAGCCAGCCCTGCGCCTTGACGTCATACCGGCCCTCGAGAACAGCCTTCCGCTCCTCGGCGCCCTTCATATAGCTCTGGGCCGAGAGGAACAGGGCCTTGGCCGCCAGCTCATGGTCGGGATTGCGGTGCTGGAAGTTACCGAAGATCTTGCCGGCCACTTCGTATTCCTTGGTCTTGTAGAAGTGCTGGGCCAGGCGGATGATCGCATCGGAAACAAGCGTGCTGCGCGGATAGGAATAGGTCAGCTCCACGTAGGCGTCGAGGGCGTTGTCCATGTCGCCCGTCTTTTCCAGGCAGATGCCCTTCCGCAGCTGGGCCTTGGCCGAGAACTCGCTGTCGGGCCAGTTGGAAAGCACCTTGTTGTAGCGCTCCAGCGCTTCTTCGTATTTCTCAAGCTCCTGGGCCAGGTTGCCCAGCAGGAACTCGGCGTGCGGAGCGTGGACGGTGTCGGGATAGTCCGCGATGGCCTCCTCCAGCACCTGCTTGCCTTCGGCGATCTCGGCCGACGCCAGATCCTTCTGCCCGGAATCCCGGTGCTCCTTGGCCAGCTCAAACAGGGCCTCGGCCATCAGCAGGCGCGTCTTGACCGCAATATCCTCGTCCGAAAACCGCTTGGTGAACGTGGCCAGCTGGGCGTCGTCGCCCATATACACCTGGACGGTCGCCCCGACCTTGCGCGGCATGGTCCCGCCCACACACAGCGCATCGCTGTATTCCGCCGCGATGGTCTCGCCATACTGCACCGGCAGCACCCCCTCGGCCGGGGCCGCCCCCGCGAAATCTGTCTTGAGGCGCCCCGAAAACACGCCCGAATGCGGCAGCACCTCGGTCAGCGACACGGGCACGGTGCCCGCCTTGGTATTCACGGAGACCGACGCGGTGTCAAGCCCGTCGGACACATCCATGTCGCGGTCCGTGAGTTTGATGTAAGTGAAATCGCCGGCAAAAATCTGCGATTCCTTGTCCAGGTAGCGCCGGTCGGTGAACTTGATCGTCGCGTCGCTCGCCAGGCGGTACCAGCCGTTCGTCCCCTCGGCCCCGTCCGCCGTGGGAATGAGGATGCGGACCAGGTCCCCGCTCTTGATATAGAATACCGCCTGGGCCTGGGTCCGCTTGCCCAGCGCCTCCTGGCTCCGGTCCGTGTCGGCATACGCCGACGGGTCGCCCACGCGAACATCCACGGCCACGGTGAATTCGCCGTTCGTGGGATCGACGAGGTTCATCGCCAGATCCGTGTAGGCCGGCTGCGCGCCGGACGTCTTCGCCTCGACCGCCTCGCGCTCGGTCAGCAGGCGCGCGGTCAGGACCGACTTCTGGCTGAGCGCGGCACCGGGATAAATAGCCCGGAACGTCACCGACGTGTCCATGCT
Organism: uncultured Verrucomicrobiota bacterium; assembly: GCA_964481675.1. GTDB lineage: Bacteria > Verrucomicrobiota > Kiritimatiellia > CAIKKV01 > CAIKKV01 > CAIKKV01. The sequence goes on along the minus strand of CAYZVY010000007.1, from coordinate 5,404 downwards.
CGTGATCACGGGCTTGTCGGCCGTCAGCCCCTCGCCCGGCATCGGGCGCAGCAGGACGGACGGCTGCTTCTTGTCCATCAGCCCCTCGTCGTTGTTCAGCACGACCGTCTGGTACAGAAGCAGGTCGGGCGCATCGGCGGGTGCGTCCGTGATGATCGCGCTGCGGGAGAGGCGGCCGTCGCTGTTTTCCTCGTCCTGGTAGGCCAGCGTGATGCTGTCGCCCTTGACCACCTTGACCGTGTCCTTGGCGGTCGCGGCGCCCAGGCGCAGGATGGCCAGGAACTCGCCGGAATGCGCCTCGGTCTCCAGCGCCTCCATGTCGATCTTCTCGCCCCCCGCCGTTTGGACGAAAACCTTGACCTTATCCATCTCATCGCTCACGTCGGCGTCATAATCCGTGATGTGGCAGACCACCGATTCGGTGGTGCCGGCGCGGAAGCGGAAGGCGGGGTCGTAGACGATCTCGCGCTTGCCTTCCTCATCCATCTCGATCGTCTCGTAGGCCAGCATGACCTGGGCGTTGAAGAAACCCGATTTCAAGGACGCATGCAGGCGGTTGTCGTCGCGGCGGATCCGGTGCTCGTCCGTATAGGTGATGTCCACCTTGTCGCCCGGGCCGAGTTCCAGGACATCGTTGGCGGCGGACTGGCTGGCGTTCAGCGGCGACGGAAGAATCGTGGCGCCGAACGTATTCTGGACGGTCGCTTTGCGGATGGCGACGTCCTTCCCCTCGATCGCGTCAAAGGACCAGCGCAGGCGGCGGAAGGCGGCGGGCCTGTGGAAGACGGCCTTGACCATGCCGTTCGAAATGGTGAGGGAGGCGGGCGGGGTCACATCCTTCGCCACCCAGCGGAACGCCTTATCCTTGATCCGCACCGGCTTGGCCACCGACACGGTTTCCCCGAACTGGATGCCGTCCTCGGGCGTGGGGCGGTTGAACAGGTGCCACTGGGTCACCACGCCGGGCGCGGCGGGCGAGACCACCGGCATCGACGCCAGCGGCGTCCCGTCCGGCTTGAGCACGGTCATGCTGGCGCCCCACGGGCCGTTGATCTGGAGCACTTTCAGGACGATGCCGTTGCGGCCGGCCTTGAGCGTGGCCTTGACCGTGTCCTCCTCGGGCTTCCAGTTGCGGCCGTTGGGCTTGGCGTGAATTTCCTTGCCGTTGAGCCAGGCCACGACGCCGTCGCAGCTGCCGATCTTGATGACGGCTTCCTGATCCGCCTCGCTCTCCACCTCCGCATAAAGGTAGGCGGCCGTGGCTTTCAGCGGACCGAAATGGCGTGCCAGGTCGACGTACCCGTAAACCTGTTCCTTGGTCGGCCGGGTGCTGGCAATCAGCTCAGGCGTCATCGAGACCTGTCCGTAGAGCGACACGTCCTTGACCGTCCCGGCTCCGTTGCAATCCAGTTCGCAGCCGGCCAGGGGGTGAATCGTCATCAGGTCGACTTCGAACCACTTGTTGGACTCGACCTTGGGATTGCTCCGCCACCCGGCCCCGTCGGCTGTGATGGCGCCGTTCGGATCGCTGTTGCCGGCGGTGTCGGACGCCGTCGCGCGCGGCGCGGCCTTGGAGGTCTTCAGGATGCCGCGGAAAATACCCGAATGCGGCTCGGTCTCCTTCAGGGGAACCGACGCGACCACGTCGCCGGAGGAGGCGTCCACCTTCACGCTGACCGAATCGGCCAGGCTGCTGATATCGCGGTCATAGTCGATCACCTGGATGCGCACGGGGTTTCCGGGCCGGACCAGCCACGGATCGCGGATGCGCTCCACCGCGGCCATCGACTTGCCGTCGCGCTCGAGAATGATCGACATGCGCTGCTTCATCAGCGCCTCGTCCCGGTCTTCGGTCGTCTGGAACTCGCCGGCCGTGGCGGTCAGATCGCCGTCGGACAGGATCGCCATGGTCTTCGATTCATACTTGAGGCTGTTTTCCTTCTGGAAGGTTTCAAGGATCTGGTAGATGACCACGTCGTCGCCCATGACTTCGAGGCGCATGTCGTTGGTGACCGCGTCTCCGAGCTTGGTGTTGAGCGTGCCGCGGAACAAGGTGGGGTCGCGCGGGGACGGCAGCAGGTTCATGATCTCGCGGTCCTTGCCCTTGCGCGTCATGATCTCGACCGGGATGCCGCCGCCGCCGCGGACAACCGCCAGGTTGCGGTCCTGCATCTTCATGGTTACGGGCCGGCCGGGCACCACGTAGGTCGTCAGCACGCGGTCGCCGATTTCCAGCTCGGGATCCTGCAGGCGGTCCTCGCGGAGATTGAGTTCCGCTTCCAGGAACACGGTCTCAACGTGATCGGGGACGCGCTTCTTGACCTCGATGAGGTTCTCGCGCGCGCCGGGGTAGTCTTCGCGGTCGAAGGCGATCTTGGCCGACATGAAATACGCCTCGGCCTGGGCGACCGGATCGGCGATGTCCTTGAGGCGCTCGATGATGGCGTCGGCGGCGTCATAGTCGCGGGTCTGGCGGAGCACGTCCACGATCCGGAAACGGGCGGTCTGGCCAGCCGGGGTTTTGCGCAGCTCGGTGTTCCGGTCGATGCTCTCGTATTCCAGCTTGGCGGCGGCAAAGTTCTGCTGGTCGCGGAGCGTGTCACCCTTCACCAGGATCAGCTGAGCGGTGGCGGCCGGCGTCATCTTCCGGGACCCGAGCGCGGAATCGGAAATCTCCACCGCATCCTTGAACTGCTTCTGCTTGCGGTGCTGGTCCGCCACCCAGATCACGAAATCGGAATCCAGGTTGACCCACTGCTGGCGGAACGCCTTGGACTGCGTCAGGTACAGCTCCCACGCCCGGGCCTCCTGCCCCTCGTGATAGGCGGCGGCGGCCGAGCGCAGCGGCGCCAGGGACGGATCGTCAGCGGCCCGGACCGACGGCGCCAGCCAGAGACCGGCTGCGGCCACCGCGCACATCCAAAAACGACGGCTTAACTGCTTCATGGCAATACCCCGATTTTCGGCGACTGGAGTGACTCTTCCGCGCCTCGGGACCATCATGAATCCCTTGCACGTGAAAAGAATGGCGATTATGATAGAATATCTTTTTCAAAATGTCCATCGCTTTACAAATCGATCTGATGACGGAAAAAAACATGTATAAATGCCCGTATTGTCGCCGCCTGTTTGAAACGGCCCTGAATCAGCGCTGCCCGCACTGCGCGCGGGTGGTGCTGACGCCCGGCTTTTTCCGGGCCCGCCCCCGCCCGGCGGGCGCGACGGATGCCCCCCCCGAACCCGGGGCCATCCGGCGCTCCCGGGTCAGGCCGCCCGCCGTCTTCTCGCTGATCGGCCATTCCGGCTTCAAGGTCGCCGTCATCCTGACGCTTCTCATGCTGGCGGGCTTCGCACTCGTCACCAAATCCAAGGCCCCCCCCTCCAACACGAACGTCCGGAAAATCGACCGCGCCCGGCTGAGCCTCGCCAACCTGCGGGTGGCCCTGGACATTTTCCGGGACGACACGGGCGCCTACCCCGCCGCGTCGGAGGGGCTGGCCGCCCTGGTGCATCCACCGTCAACGGAAAACGGCTGGAAAGGCCCCTACATTTACGAATTGAAAAACGATCTCTGGGGCATCCCGTTCCAATATGAGCCGGGCCCCACAAACCTGGTCCTCTTCGGGTGCGGCCCCGACCGCACGGCGCATACGGCGGACGACATCCTCATCACCCAGGCGGACATCGACCTGCGCCAGGCCGAAGGGTCGGTCTATGCCGTGATCGTGTTCCGCGACGGCACCCGGAAAATCATCCGCGAGCAGGTGAACACGGAACGCGTCATTCCGGCCGATATGGCGCCTCCCGCGATGCCCCGCTAGGCCAGCGTGTCGCGCACGATCCGCACCCAGCGCGGCAGCCGGGACGGATCGCCCTGGACGGTTTCAACATCCTTCAGGTGCACGTGCATGAAGCCGCCCCTGAAGGCGGCCCCCGCCTCCGCCACGATCCGCCGGATCCGCGCCTCATCCCAGCCCGCACAGACCATGTCGGTCGGATTCGGGCGCCACGACGCCACGTAATCCGTCCCGATCTGCTCCGCGCACGCATGGACGTCCGCGAGCGGAGCCACGGCGATGCTGCGCAGATTCTTCAGCCGCCGGAGCATGTCGATCTTGCGCGTCAGATCTTCGCAGCAGCCGTAATGGACCAGCCCGAACTGCTCCTGGATCGGGCGCTGGTACTGGTACAGGAATTCCTCGTGGAACGCCGGCGACACCAGCGTGTATTCCTGCGCCGCGCAAAAGCTCCACAGGTCCTTCCGCTTCACCGGGCCGCTGTTCGGCCGCCGGGCCGGCAGCCCGTCGGCGTATGGCGGCTGCTGGTTGTGCGCGCTCGTAAGGGAGTAATGGCCCGCCGCTTCGGCCGCCGCGTTGTTGGCCAGGATGCCGTCTCGCATGAAGGCCAGAACCCGGTGCAGTTCCTCCGGATGCTCGTACATGTCGAGCATGATCTCGTTCAGGCCGCGCAGCCGGATCAGGCTCGTGGAAATGTCCGCCATGAAGCCGGAGTAGGCCGGATCCCGGTTCACGTCGATCGGCAGGAGGCCGTCCACGGCCGCGGCCAGCTTCTCGAGGTTCCGCTGCGTCTCCTCCTCGTCCACGACGTGGGGCGTGGCGGTCAGGGCCGCACCGGACCAGTCCTTGATCGGCGGGCGGAACGCCTTGGAGCCCCCCTTCTCCGTCACGTCCGAAAACGCCTCCTTGAAGCCCCACAACGAGCCCCACGTCCCCTTCACCGACGCCCGCAGCGTGACCCAGGGCTCGAGAATGGAATCGTCGCCCACCTCGTCCTGGAAGATCGCCATCTTGAACAGCCGCTCGTAATTCCGGTAAAACGGATCCGTGCAGGTCATGGCGGGGTCGCCGAAGACATCGCAGCACCAGACGTTCCACATGCCGTAGGTGGCCAGCACCAGGGGTCGCGTCGGCTTCAGGGCGTGATGCGCGGACCACGCCCGGCGCTTCTCCTCCTGCTCCGGCTTGGCCGCCAGCGCCGCGTACCGCTCCGCCAGGTTCCGCACAATCAACGCATCGCGAGTCATGATCCCCTCTCCCGCCGGATCGACGCCGGCCCGCTGTTCCTGATTTCGATTTCAACCGGCACCTTGAACGTCCACCGCCCGCGCCGGGATTTCAGCGCCCGGATCGGGCCGAACGACGTCGGCACCGTGGCCTCCACGTCCATCGCCGCGTCCACCAGCGGCGCCAGTTCCACCGCCCGGTAGCCCGGCTCCAGGGGGCGGATCCCCAGCAGGTGGCGCTGCGCCAGCGGGACCAGCCCGCTGCCCCACCCGTGGCACAGGCTCTTGGGCCAGTCCCCCAGCGCCAGCCGCGCCATCGGCCCCTCCCCCGGCACGTGCCACTCCCAGACGGTCGCGCTGTCGTTCGCCTCGAGCTGGCCG
>CAYZVY010000006.1:44691-46154 GCA_964481675.1 uncultured Verrucomicrobiota bacterium | reverse complement strand
CGCACGACGTTGGGCCTGCTAAGGTTAAAACTGATTGCGGGATTTTCGTGAGTGTGGATAATGAGGCGCATGAGGGCATCCATTTCCATCCAAACCCTGTTGCGTTCCAAAAAAATGCTGTCGGCTGCCGACCTGGCGGAAATGGTCCGGCGCGACGGATTAGCCGAGCAGGTTCTGCCGGGCTGGATACGGGAGGCCAAGGCCTGCCGCGATCCGCTGCTGGCGGCCCGGATCTGGGCGGCGATTGATACGGTCGCCGCGGGCCATCCAACTGGAAAATTCCACCCAGCCCTCAAAAAAGCTGCACCCCAGGGCGCCCGGCTGGCCGCCTTCGCGGCCGTTGCCGACTCCGTTTCCAGCGCCGAGGACCTGCCCGACCGTCCGCGGCCGGCCGGCATCCAGCACGACCAGGTGGTGTGGGTCACCACGCCGGTCCGCATTGACCTTTCCGGGGGCTGGACTGATACGCCGCCGATCAGCACGGAAGGGGGCGGCTGCGTGGTCAACGCCGCCGTGACACTCAACAACCAGTATCCCGTCCAGGTGGTGGCCAAGCTGAACACCGTGGGGGCGATCCGGCTGACCAGCATCGACTTGAGCGAGCGCATCGAGATCACCACCACGGCCCTGCTGCACGACCGCATCGAGCCTTCGCACTGGGCGGCGCTCCCGAAGGCCGCGCTGATCCTCGCGGGCATCGGGCCCAACCGGAAGAGCGAGCCGCTGGGGCGGTGGCTGAAGACCCTTGGCGGCGGTCTGGACCTGACCCTCTTTTCGGCCCTGCCCAAGGGATCGGGCATGGGCACGAGTTCGATCCTGGGCTCGGCCGTCCTGGCCTGCCTGGCGCGCGTGCGGGGCGAAGAGCCGGACCTCGGACGACTGAACTTCCTCACCAGCACGCTGGAACAGCGGATGAAGACGGGCGGCGGCTGGCAGGATCAGGTAGGCGGGATGGTCCCGGGCGTGAAGCGCATCCTGACCGCGCCGGGGCTGGACCAGTCGCCGACGCTGCGGCCCATCCTGCTGGAGCACGCCTGGCGCGACCGGCTGCTGCTCTATTTCACGGGACAGAAGCGGCTGGCGCGCGGCATCCTGGAGAATGTGGTGTGGCGCTACCTGTCGCGTGACCCGAACACGCTGGACATCCTGAGCCGCCTGCGGCGCTCGGCGATGGATATGACCCGCGCGATGGAGGGGATTGAATTCGACCGCTTCGTGGAGGGGATCGACGGCTACTGGTCGCTCAAAAAGCAGATTGATCCCGGCTCCACGAACGAGGGCATCGAGGCCATCCTGGAACGGACGAAGCGGTGGACGGCGGCGCGGCTCCTGCCGGGCGCGGGCGGCGGCGGGTTCATCCTCTTTGTGGCGCGACATGCGAAGGATGCCGGGAAGATCCGGAGCGAGCTGGAATCGCGGCCGGCGTCGCCCCAGGCCCGGTTTTTCCAGTTCGACATCGATCC